>JAPLLF010000122.1 GCA_026387715.1 Pseudomonadota bacterium | reverse complement strand
CGGTCGACTCCTTCGCGAGCTGCGCCAGGAGGGTCGTGCCCGCCTGGTTGATGATCGCGTTGTTGACGACGGTCGCGATGATCTCGCGCCGCAGGTGATGCCGGAGGACCTGATCCTTGTACTTCTCGGCGATCTTCGTCGGGAAGTACGCGAACAGGAACGGCTGGAACAGCGGCAGATCCGGGATCCGCGACTTCAGGATGTGGTCGAACAGATCGAGCTTGGTGTGCGCGACGAGCACCGCGAGCAGGTTGCGCGGGATGCCCTTGCCCGTCGAGATCCACGCGCGGAGCTCGTTGTTGGGGGGCATGTGCTCGGCGGCGCGGTTGAGGCCGTGCTTGTCGAGGTAGGCGAGCAGATCGAAGAACGCGTCGCCGACGCGCTTGCTGCGGATCGACTCCATCGACAGCAGGGCGGCCTGCAGGTAGTTGTCCTGCACGCAGGCCAGGCCGACGTCGACCTCGAGCTCGCGGAGCAGCTTGTCGCGTTCGACGCGGCTCATCGCGCCGGTCGTGGTCAGCGGGGCGAGCAGGATCTTGAGGTTGACCTCGTGATCGCTGCAGTCGACGCCGGCCGAGTTGTCGATCGCGTCGGTGTTGCCGCGGCCGCCGTGCAGGAGGTACTCGGTGCGACCGCGCTGGGTGATCGCGAGGTTCGCGCCCTCGCCGATGACCTTCGCGTGGAGCTCGGTCGCGCTGATGCGGACGAGGTCGTTGACCTTGTCGCCGACCTCGCCGTGCGTCTCGGTCGACGCCTTGACGTAGGTGCCGATGCCGCCGAACCACATCAGGTCGACGTCGAGCGCGAGGATCGCCTTGACGATGTCGGGGCCCGACACGATCGGGGCCGTGAGGCCGAGGAGCGACTTCGCCTCGTCGGACAGCGTGATCTCCTTCGCGGCGCGCTCGAAGATGCCGCCGCCCTTCGAGATCGTCTCCTTCTTGTAGTCGCTCCACTGTGTGCCCGGCGCCGCGAACATCCGCTTGCGCTCGACGAACGACGCCTCGACGTCGGGGGTCGGATCGATGAACACGTGCTTGTGGTTGAACGCGGCGACGAGCTTGAGCTTGTCGTTGAGCAACATGCCGTTGCCGAACACGTCGCCGCTCATGTCGCCGACGCCGGCGACGCGGATCGACGTGGTGCGGATGTCGATGCCCATCTCGCGGAAGTGGCGCTCGACGTTCACCCAGCCGCCGCGCGACGTGATGCCCATCTTCTTGTGGTCGTAGCCGGCCGAGCCGCCCGACGCGAACGCGTCGTCGAGCCAGAACTTGTACTGGGCCGAGATCGCGTTCGCGGTGTCCGACAGGTGCGCGGTGCCCTTGTCGGCGGCGACGACGAGGTACGGGTCGTCGTCGTCGTAGCGGAGCACGCCGACCGGCGCCACGATCTTGGTGCCGACGTAGTTGTCGGTGATGTCGAGCATGCCGCTCATGTACGCCTGGTACTGGAGCTTGGCCTCGGCGGCGGCGGCGGCGCGATCGGCGAACTGCCGGCGGGTGACGAAGCCGCCCTTGCTGCCGACCGGGACGATCACCGTGTTCTTCAGCGTCTGCGTGCGCTGGAGCCCCTGCACCTCGGTGCGGAAGTCGTCGGAGCGATCCGAGTGCCGGATGCCGCCGCGCGCGACCTTGCCGCCGCGGAGGTGGATGCCCTCGACGAACGGGCCGTGGATGTAGATCTCGTAGAGCGGGCAGGGGCGCGGCATGTGCTCGACGAGCGCGCTCTCGATCTTGATCGAGATGACCTTGCGATCCTGGTGGTAGTAGTTCGTCCGGCGGGTCGCCTCGACGAGATCGAGGAAGTAGCGAAGGATCAGATCCTCCTGGATCACCGTGACCTTCTGGAGCAGCTCGTCGTACTTCGCGACCATCGGCGGCAGCAGGGACTCCGCGCGCTCGGCGACGGTCTCCGGGCGCTCGGTCGAGAACTTGGTCTGGAAGTAGTCGACGAACAGGGCCGCGCACTTCGGGTGGTTGAGCAGGGTCTCGTCGACGGTCTGCGCGCCGAAGTTCTGGAACACCTGCAGGAAGTAGTTCCGGTACGTGATCAGCAGATCGATCTGCTCGTGGTCGAGGCTGGCGAGGTGGCCGAGCCCGAGCAGGCGATCGTCGGCGAGCTGGCCGGTGAGCACCCGCTGCACGATCGTGCCGAGGCGCGCGAGCGTGGTCGCGTCCTCGATCCGGAGACCGTCGTTGCCCGAGACCTCGAAGCTCGTGATGTAGATCTCGCCGCCCCCGGGCAGCAGGCGCTCGGCGAGCCGGCTCGTCGTGCGGAGCGCCATGCGATGGAGCACCGGCACGACGTCGTTGAGCAGGAGCTCCTTGCGCGACACGATGCGCAGCGAGGTGTGGCGCGCGGCGCCATCCCCGAGCACGACCAGCGACGCGCGCAGCGGCTCGCCCTCGTGATCGAGCTTCTCCATGAGGCCGAGGTCGGTCATCGCGATCTCGGGAGGGATCGAACTCTTGTACGCCTCGGGGAACCGCGACGCGTAGTTGGTCCACACCTCCTGCGCGGTCGGCGTGATCGCGAGGTAGCGCGAGGTCGTCGTCATCTCGGCGGGCTTGCGGTAGTTCTTGAAGACGATCTTGCGGAGCTGATCGTCCCAGCCCTCGAGCAACGAGCCGAGCGTCTCGACCAGCTGCTCGAGGTCGCCGTCGGACACGCCCGACCGGTACTTGCCGACCGTGAAGTGCATCCGGATCGGTGATTCGTCGTCGGTCTCCTGGCGGTACTCGCGGAGGTGCGGCACCGCGAGGAACTTGCGGATCGCGCGCGACAGCACCTCGCGGAGCGCCTCGGAGAACCGCATGCGCGGCACGATGCAGACGACCGAGATGCGCCGCCCCTTGGGACGCCGCCACGCGAACACGCGGGGCTGGTCCTTGCTCTCGGTCTGGCGGAACTGGACCGCCACCTGGTGGATCTCGTCGATCGTCCAGTAGAACAGATCCTCGAGCGGGATCGAGTCGAGGATCGCGTGGAGCTTGGCGTACGCGTAGCTGCCCGGCTGATCCTCGAGCTTCGCCATCACGGTCTTGATGCGGTCGGACACGACCGGCACGCGCCGGTTCGGCTGGCGGAGTCCCTTGGTCGACAGCAGGCCGATGAACACGTGCTCGCCGGCGAGCTTGCCGTCCGGCCCCGGCTGCGCGACGCCGAAGTAGCGGACGTGCGCGACGGAGCGGACCGTCGTCATGTAGTCGGTGCGGTAGAACGAGTACAGCTCCTCGCGTCCGCGCCGCGTGGCCACGATCTCGCCGACGATCTCTTCGACGTTCTGGCGATCGGAGCCGTTGAACAGGCCGAGGCTGTCGTGGGGCTTGTGCTCGCCGTTCCCGGTGCTCGCCGGTCGCGGGTACCAGGCGTAGCCGAGCAGGATGAACGTGTCCTCCTTGAGCCAGTCGATCAGCTGCACGGCCTCGGCGGCCTCGGTGGCGCGCGCGCCCCCACCCGTCGAGGCGAGCATCATCAGCGTGCGGGCGGCGTCGAACTTCTCCGCCATCTTCGGATACTGCTCGTTGCAGAGCAGCGTGAGCTCGAGGCGCTTCGCGAGATCCTTGGCGAGCGCGTCGCGCCGCTCGGGCGCGATCTGCGTGACCTGCATGTAGACCTGCGAGTAGCGCGTGCCGCGGCCGCGATCGATCGCGGTGATCGAGCCACCCTCGTGGACGACGCCGTGGATCGGGTGCAGCACGAACTGCGTCTGCAGGCCCATCTCGCGGAGGAACGACTTGATGGTGCGAATGATGAACGCGCAGTCCGGCAGGCGCGTCTCGATCACCGTGCACGGCGGATCGTCGGGCAGGAGCGCGGCCGACGGCTCCTTGATCTCGACCTTGACGACGCGCGCGAAGTCTTCTTCGAGGAACGCGAAGCGGTCCATCACGAAGGACAGCAGGGTCGCGGGCTCGACCTCCTCGAGGACGTCGGGCGACAGCGCTCGACAGTAGGCGTGGATGTACGCCTCGAGGCGATCTCGATGCGTCTCCTTCACGGCCTTCTGTGCGAGGGAGAGAACCTGTTTGACGACCTCGGTCTGCAACATGTTTTCGCGGGCAACGTAGCAAAGCCCTCGCGAATGCGCGCTCGCGCCACCGTCGATTTGTTCTACGATTTCAACGTGTCGCATCGCGTCATCGTCACGTAGTGCGCACGAGGCGGTTTCGTCACGAGGAATCGGGTTCGCGAGGTGTGTAAAGCGGTTCGCGGTTCAGACCAGCGCGTCCAGGATCGCGCCCATCGTACGGAGCTCGCGCGCGAGGGCGCCGGGGGAGGGCAGCATCGCGCGCGTGTGGTTGTACATGCCGGTGAGGTGGACGCGGGCGTGGGGCAGCTGCGCGGCGAGCGCGTGGCTCTGCTCGAACGGGATGACGTCGTCGTCGGTGCCGTGCACGAGCTCGACGCGGCAGCGGATCGCCGCGAGGTGTGGCGTCGGATCGAGCTCGCGCGCATCGAACGCACGGAGCGCGCGGGCGGCGAGCTCGCGCGCGCCTGGCGTCACGCCGATGCCGACGAGGAACAGCGCCCGCAGCGCGGGCGGCACGTCGGCCGCGAGCTCCAGGGCGATCGCGACGTAGCGGTCGCGCGCCTTCATCTCGGGGCGTCCCCACACGCGCTCGACGTAGCGGCGCCAGTGCGCGACGAGCGCGTCGCGATCGGCGGCGGCGAGGTCCTCGAGCTGATCGACGAGGTTCGCGAGCACGACCGGCTGGTTGAGCGGATCGCGGGTGGCGATCCGCCCCGAGCCGAGGACCTCGCCGGTCAGCGCGAACTGGAGCGTCGTCGCGAGATCGGCGTAGCCCCCGAACAGCACGAGGCGATCGATCGCGTCGCCGTGCGTGGCCGCGAGCGACAGCGCGAGCAGCGAGCCGAACGAGATCGAGAACACGATCGGCTTGCGGCCCGGCGGCGATCCCAGGTTCGCGAGGTGCGCGAACACCCGCGCGAAGTCACGCTTCGCGCGGCCGCGCGGGCGGAGCGCCAGGTAGTCCGGCACGAACGGCGCGACGACGAGGCCGCCGGCGCTCGCGAGGATCCGGCAGAACCGGTCCATCCGCGGATCGTCCACCCCGGCGTAGTGCAGCCCCGGGGCGACGAGGTACGTCGCGCGCGTGCCGCCGGCGCCGAACACCCGCACGCGCAGCTCGCCAACGAGCTCGTCCCGGACCGCGATGTCGGCGGGCACGCGCGTGCTGTCGGCCCACGGGCCGAGCCAGCGCGCGAGCCGCGCCATCGTGACGATCCGATCGATCCTTCCAGCTGCGCTGCCGATCACGCACGAGGTATAACGCGCGCATGGACAGCTACGAGAAACGAACGTGGTGGTCGCGGCACAAGCTCACCGCGCGGCTCGCCGAGGCCGGGTTCCTCGAGGCCGCCGTCACCGCCGCCTTCGTGATCGCCGCCTCCGATGGCAACGCGTCGGTGGAGGAGTACGACGCGCTCCTCGATCGCATGGAGATCCTCGGCAACATCGATCGCGACCGGATCGACGAGCACATGACCGCCGCCGCCAACCTCCTCGAGGCCTCCGGCTTCGAGCCGCTGGTCGCGCGCGTCGGCGAGCTCGTCGAGGGCCGCGAGGCGGCCGAGGCCGCGCTCATGGTCGCCATGGCGGTCGCGCTCGCCGACGACAACGTCTCCGACGAGGAGCGCGAGCTGGCCACCCAGCTCGCCGTCGCGCTCGGGCTCGCCGCGGTCGACGTCGACACCGCGATCGGCGAGCTGCGCGGCTAGCCAGCTAGCCGTGGTCAGTCACACGCGTGCGACTGACACGTGCACGCGCCGTTGCACTCGTTCACGATCGTGCCGGTCGCGAAGAACTCGCCGATCTGCCGGCGCGACGCGGGCTGCGTGCGCGTCAGGTTGTGCATGCTCGGGTCGAGCTCCATGGGCGGGATGTTCGTCAGCGGCGCGGCGGGCGCACCGCCGTCCATGATCACGAGCGCGCTGCCGGTCGCGATCGGGCTGTCCACGACGGTGAGTCCCCACGGCGTCGCGGTCGTCGGGCCGACGACCGGGATCTTCATCGAGCGCGCCTGCCAGTAGCTGCCGACGTTGGGGACCTGCTCGTCGGACAGCGCGATCTGCATGAGCAGCTGCTTGGGCGGGTTGCCCTCGTTGCCGGTGAGCACCGACTGCACGACCCCCGCGCCCTCGACCTTGTCCCACCGCATCTGGAACAACCCGATCGCCAGGGCCGTGTCGAGCGCGTCGGGATACGAGCCGTGGAGGATGGCGCCGTAGGTCGGCCAGTCCGCCGAGCGATCGAGCAGGGTGGAGTAGTTCGCGCCGCCGACGCCGAGCGCCCCGCGCAGGACGGTGGGCTCCCAGGCCATCACGGCGGTCCCCATGATCGCGCCCTGCGAGAGGCCGTAGTAGTAGACCTTCGTCGGATCGGTGAGCGGCTTGACGCCGTCGACGAACACGGTGGTCGCGAACGTGGTGCGCATCGCCGCGACGAGCGTGATGTGGTTCGCCATGCCCTGCTCGATCACCTCCATCACCTCGTCGGCGCGATCGATCTGGTTGAGCGCGCTCGCGACGGCCGCGAGGTCGACGCCCGACATGCCGCGCATGTCGGTGGCGACGAACGGCATGCAGAGCTCCGCGGCGGTCGTGCGCTGCACGCCACCCGTCGCCTCCCCCGCGTCGCCCATCAGGCCGTGGCCGTAGATGACCATCGGCACCGGCGCGGGCGCGGTGTACGCGCACGCCGGCACGATCGCCTGGAACGGGATCTGGTAGAAGCCCTGCAGCGCGGGCAGCCCGTCGGCGTCGCGCACGATCTTCGTGCCCGGGTTGGTGCGGCCGTCGTTCGACAGGAACAGCGGCGCGTCGAGCGTGCCGGTGATCTTGCGCTTGGTGACCGTGCCGTCGTCGACCTGCTCGTCGGTCTTGATCGTGACCGTGATCGCATGGGAGGCGAGGGCGGCGATCGTGCGATCGCGGACGGCGACCATGTCGCGATGCACGTTGGCGTCGGACGCGACCGTGAAGTCCCACGCGAGCACGACCTCCTCCATGGGGATGCTGGCCGCCGCGAGCGAGGCGACGACGTCCGCGAACCGCGGGCGCATCGCCTCGAGCAGCGCGTGATCGGTGACCTTGCCGTCGCGCAGCGCCGCGAACCCGGCGGAGATCGGCAGCGCGCCGCCGTCCTTCGCCTTGACCCGCGTCGTGATCACGGCGGCGTAGCGATGGCCGCCGATGAGGCGGGCGGCCGGTCGGAGGTAGAGCGCCTGCGAGTCGGGCGTCGCCTCGGCGGGTGCGTCGAGCTCGGCGTAGTGCGCGACGCGCTCGCCGGTCGTCATGTCGATCAGCGCCGTCGGGCTCGTGGCGGCGAGCGACGCGGCCATGTCGACGAACGTCGGCAGGCCCTGCGCCGAGACGCCACCCGGGAACGCGACGGTGATCGGGGCCGCCGCGGAGAAGCCGTCGGCGGTGTTCCAGCCGGCGGGATCCGTCGCGGTCTTCTCGACGGACGCCGGCAGCGTGTGGGCGGGGATCGCGAGCCGGCGCTTGGTCACGGTCGACGCGTCGGCGACCTCGAACACCGACGACGGCCACGGGACCATGCAGGCCGTCCCGGCGGTGCCGGCGGCGAGCGGGTTGCACTGCGCGGGGATGCCCAGCCCGTCGTCGCCGCCGCACGCGGCGAGCCCCGCTCCGACGAACCCGATGGCACCGACGACGAACCCAGAAACGATCGAGAGCCTCATCGCGCGGAACCTACACCGATCGCCGAGTGTTGGGCGATCTCGTTGCAGCGACGGAGCGCCGGGTTATAACCGCGGCGTGCGTGCCTTCGCGGTGCTGATGATCGTCGTCCTCGGTGCGTGCACGCACGCGCCGGCGTCCACGCCGGCGTCCACGCCGGCGTCCACGCACAGAGGGCCCGTCACCGGCCCGGGGCCAGCGACGACGGCGAAGCCGACCGGCGTGAAGCCGACCCCCACCAAGCCGGGCGATCCGGTGTTGCCCGACATCGGCTGTCCGGTCACCTCGTGTGCGTTTCATCCCGGCGGGGGGGTGTACCTGACCTGCCTCGCCGGCGGCGCGGGCGTGTGTTTTCACTATGGTGCCGCGTGCACGCCTCCCGAGGGTTGCATGTTCGACCCCTCCGATCGCACCTACAAGACCTGCAAGACCGCGGTCGAGGGGACCTGCGCGGCGTGGGCCGGTGCGACCTGTGCACCGACGACGAAGTGCATGGTCGATCCGGCCACGGGCATCTACCGTCACTGCGACAGCCCGACGAACGGCCGGTGCCCGAGCTACGGCGCCGTCTGCACGCCGTGATCCGAGTTCACTTCGTCGGCGCCATCGACATCATCATCGACACAGCCATCGGCTCCTCGGGGGCGGTCGGCGTGCGCTTGTCCCGCACCTTCGCCTGATACGCATCCTCGCTGTCGAGGGTGATCTCGAAGGTGGCGAGATCGATCGTGCCCTTGCCGTGACCGCTCCCCGTGATCTGGGACAGCGCCACGTTGAGCCCGTCGCGCGTGATCGTCTGGTCCGGGCCCGACAGCTGCGTGGCGCGGGTGAACGACAGCTTGTCGCCGTCGATCGCCGTGATCGTCATCGTCGACACCGCGGTGACCTTCACCCCGTTCTCGTCGATCGACTTGCGCGTCCGCCACGACGCTCCGACGCCGACCGGCGCGTTCGGCAGCGCGATCGCGGCCTGCTCGAACATCTTCGGGAGCTGCGCGAGCTCGGTCTCGAGGTCCGCGCTCGGCAGCTTGTGCGGACCGGGGATCACCTTGGTCTCGGACAGCGTGCCGACCGCCGACAGCGTGCCGGCGATCTGCGTGCCCTCGAAGAAGTTCACGAGCTCCGCCGGCACCGGCGTCGTGCCGTCGGGCATCACGCCGACGGTCTTCTCGACGGTCGAGCGCAGCACGACGCGCCCATCCGCCAGCACGTCGTCGGCGACGAAGCTCATCGTCGTCGTCACCTGGGGGGACTTGCGCTCCAGCATCACCGACGTGACCGCGACGTCGAGCCGGGTCGTGCGACCCTTCGCGAGCTTGTAGCGCAGGGTCGTCAGCGGCGCGGCGCCGCGGCCGACGAGCTCGACGTTGGTCTCCACGATCGGCGGAGGAGGCGCGGGCTTGCCACCGCAGGCTGCCAGCACGATCACGAGCGAGATCCGCCACATCATGCGCGGCATCATGGCGTACCAAGGCTAAATGTCCAAGAGAATCATACGCTTGTAACAATGTTCACGGATCGACGACCGCCTCTTGACGGAGTTGGGTTTGAAAAGCATTATCAATTTCACAAGTGCTGGTCTGCATCTGCCACCCCACCTCGGATCGCGACCTCGAGACGGTCATCGACGAGGGTGCGCGCACGGTCGACGAGATCGGCCAGCGCTGCGGGGCGGGCACCGGATGTGGTGCGTGCCTCGACGAGCTGCGGGACCGGCTGTCGACGAAGGGCACGAATCCGTGTGCGCGTGATTGTGCGACCGATCTCGTGCCGATAAGGTCCGCGCGTTAGTCGCGTCTACCTCCTGAGGATCATTCGATGAAATCTACGCAAGAGGTCCTCGACCTCCTCAACGAGCTCCTCACCAACGAGCTCACGGCGATCAACCAGTACTTCATCCATTCGAAGATGTGTGAGAACTGGGGCTTTCGTCGGCTCGCCAGCACCATCCGCAAAGAGTCGATCGACGAGATGCGCCACGCCGACGAGGTCATCTCGCGCATCCTCTTCCTCGAGGGCGTGCCGAACCTCCAGCGACTCAACAAGCTCAAGGTCGGCGAGACCGTCAAGGAGCAGTTCGAGCTCGACCTCCAGCTCGAGTACGCGGCGATCGCCTTCCTCAACAAGGGCATCGAGGCCGCGCGCAGGATCAACGACAACGCCACCGAGGCGATGATGACCAAGATCCTCGTCGCCGAGGAGGAGCACACGGACTTCCTCGAGACGCAGCTCGAGCTGATCAAGCAGGTCGGCGACGCGAACTATCTGGCACAGCAGATCCACGACGCGTGACAAGCTGGCAGCTGGCGTCGTCGCCATGCTGCTCTAGGTCCCTGGAATCCCGACGATCAGGGCCGCGTGCGGGTGGCCGTGTCGTTGCACCCGAGTGAGCCATGGTGTTTCGCTCGCTGGTCCTGGGGCTGCTCCTCGCCGCCATCGTGCTGATCGTGGATCGTCCCGTGGTCGCCGTCGCCGTGCCCACGGCGGTCGAGCCCGACGACCGGCTGCGCGTGATCGATGTCTCGTCGGCGATGCGGGACGGTGCGGTCGCCGAGCTCGTCGTGCTCGCGTCGGGCGAGCGGATCTCGATGGTCGACGACCGCCCGGTGGACGACCCGCTCGAGGCGCGCGCGCGGATCGCGATGCGCGCAGCGGCGCGGGGCTACATCGACGTGACGATTCGTGGGGCCTTCGCCGCCGATCGGCGCGTGCTGCTGCTCGTGCACTAGGAGCGTGTAGGCCATAGAAGGCCCTCGATCCGCGTCCCTCCGGACTGAACACACGATCCGGATGGACGACTCGATCCGAAATTGATCGGATGGGGACGTGAAGACCTACCGACCGTGGACCCCGACGCAGTCGT
>JAPLLF010000355.1 GCA_026387715.1 Pseudomonadota bacterium | reverse complement strand
ATGGGTGCCTCCGGACACCTTGGGGTGGCGTGCCTCCAGTTGTCGCGGCTTGGGCGGCTTCTGGGAGGACGGTCGGATTAGCTTGCGGTCCGGTGCTTCGGCTCTCGGGCCTCGATTCCGGAGGGATGCAGTGACAAAGTGACACGTTTGCCAATCTGTCACCGTGTCACTCTGTCATTCCCTGCAGTTCCGCCTTGTGACGGAATAGCGTGCGGACTGATTTGCCCGTCAACCGGGCCCACTCCGTTTTCTGGTCCTCAAGGGCGGGGAACTGCTCCACAAGGGCAGCCACCAGCGCTTGATCGGACATCTTCTGCCGAAGTTGGGTCATGGCTGGCTGTCGCGCCTCGGCGCTGTGCCTCAGTTCCGTCAGACGGCACTCCATGGTGCTGGTGACGAGATCACGCCAGTGTGTCTCGGCGTGCCCGTCCCTGTACTGGGCAAAATCGGGAAGCGCCTTGTCGACGAGCACCCGGATGTCCAGTGAAACGTTCAACCGGATGGACTCGGCGATGACGTGCTCGCAGACCTCTAAGCAATCGTCTGGACCGATCACCTGAGAACCTGATCTCCAGCCCTTGGAGGCGAGGTGCCTCATGAGCGCGGTCATTTGCTCTTCGGTTGGATCGAAGACGAGGTAGTTGAGGCGGCTCTTGAAGGCGTCTAAGAGAGGGCCGGTTGAGATGGGCAGGTTGGAGACGATGACGATGCCGCCGCTGAACTTCACCTCGTGGTCGCCGCCCTGACGCCTGTACCGGACGACACGCGGCCCATGTGCCTCGGCGTTCTTCCCCAGCGCCGCCAAGAGAAGCTGTTGGGCCACATCGCTCTTGAGCAGGTGCGACACGTCGTCCAAAAAGATCAATCCATTGGGGTAGTCGGAGAGCAGGTCAAACAGACCCAGCGGGGTCAGATGGCCTCGGTGGTACTGGAACGGCCTTGCGGCTCGCTGGAGGGTATCGGTGACCGTGTACGTCTTCGAAGTCCCGGCTCTCCCGCAGAGGTAGAAGCCGGTGTTGAATCCGAGTGCCACGCCCTTAACCCGGTCGCGAACGACCGAGAGCCGTGCGTCCAGTTCAGCCAGTGCCGTCGCGTCGGCGTCGACCAAGTCATCGCCGTTGTCCGAACTCTGGGGGTCTTCATTCGTTCTCATTTGACTTCCTCCGTGCTCAGCGACTCGGCCAACTTCAGCACAGCGTCTGCTGTCTGTTTCACCAGACTTCCGGCTTGCCTTCTCGCGGCGGCGTCTAGAGCCACCCACACACCTTCCCGCTCAAACGCCTCCAGCCGACGTGTCACCTGCTCACAGTCGCCCAGCAGCGCCTCAACCGAGGTTTCCTCCGGCTCCGGGACTGCCCATGTGGGCAGCCGATGATTCTTTGGCTTCTTCATGGATTTCCTCCAGACAATCGTTTCCCGTTCTCGTCGTAGTTCAGCCAGAGCAATTCGGTTCGCGACGTTCGGCTTCCCTCGGTGGCCATGCACGCCTTCACCGGAAATGACTCCTGCCTCCAGCCTCGAAGGCCGTTCGCGTAGAGGTCGTTTTCGTAGCCGCAGATCACGACCAGCCCCTTGACGCTTTGCACTGCATGGATGAGTTCCGCGTGGTCTTCCACGGTCATCTGGTGCCGGTACATCGGGGTCGTGGCCACGGTCTCAGGGTGGTACGGAGGGTCCAGCATGAAGAGGGTCTTCGCGGTGTCGGCACGACGCAGTGCTTCCTGCCACGTCCATCGAGTGACCTGCACGCCCTTCAGCCGACGTGTGGCCGTGGCCAAGATGTCGGGCAGGGCTGCCCAGCGCTTCGAGGGTCTCGGCTTGCGCAGGAAGCTCCATCGCGAAGTCGTCAGGAGTGCGGGGTGGGCCACGCCGTTCCCCTGCCAACTGGCCACAAGCATCGCCCATGCCGCGTCCACTGGATCAGCATCCGCGATCCTCAAGATCTCCAGCGCGGCGGAGAAGGTTTGCTGGGAATTTGAGGGCGTCTGAGTCACGCGGTTGCGCAGTCGCGCTGCCTGCCCCGGATGCTGGACGACGGAAAAGAAATTGAAGATGTGGGGGTCCAAGTCGTTGAGGGTTTCCAGCCGAGATCGCGGCTTGCCGAAGAGGTCCGCTCCTGATCCACCAAACACCGAGACGAAGTGATCGTGGTCGGCGAACAGCGGGACAAACTTCTTCATCAACTTCCACTTGGAGCCGGGGTAACGAAGGATCGGGCTCAGAGGTGCGCGAGTGTTCACTGCTGCTCCTCCTTGGTCTTGGTCTCGCCGATGGTCGCCAGAACAGCAATTTCCTCGTCGTTCTTGATCTCGCGGGGCTCGATCTTGGGCGTGAAGTTGCACCAGAGCATTTCTGTCGCGGTAGCGCGTGAGTTGCCGCCTGTGGCATGCGAGGCGTTGACGGCCTTTTCGATTGGAAACGACTTCCAACGAGCAAGATGCCGGGCGTACAGGTCGCTCGCGTACCCGCTCAAAACGACCTTGGCGTGCCTGAATGCCGTCACCGTTGTGAGCAGATCGACATGGTCCTCCTCGGTCATTTCATGCGTGTAGTCGGTCGTTCTGGACCGGGTCTCATGGACGTAAGGGGGGTCTAGGTACAGGAGGGTGCCATGGTTGTCAGATTTGGCGAGGATCTCGCGAAAGTCCACGTTTTCGATCTGGGCGTTCCGAAGCCGCTCGCTGAAGATGTGCAGGCTGTCGATGGCGTTGGCGTAAGTGCTCGCCCGGTTCTCCCGCATCGAGTGGGCCCAGCTATCGTCCACCCGGCTGTTGAATGCCTGTCGAACTCGCACGAAAAATCGTCGTGCCTCTTCGACTGGATCGTCGTGGCGAGGATTGGATCGGCACCACTCGTGCTCGTCACGCGCGTAGGGCGTCTTCTTCAGAAGGTCTTGAAGCCGCCGTCCGTCCTTTGGGTCGCGGAGAACGCGGAAGAAGTTGACGACCCCCGCGTTGCGGTCGTTGACCCACTCGATCTTCGACGGCGGCTTCCAGAAGAAGACCGCGCCCGACCCAAAGAACGGCTCCACGTAGGTGGTGTGAGCCGGGAAGAGCGAAACGATTGTGCCCGCCAGTTGGACCTTGCCGCCAAACCACGTCAGAGGCATGGGACGGGGCGTCGAACGCGGCGGACTGGCCTTGGCCTCCGTCATCACCGAGGCTCGGGCGACCGATCTCAGGGATGGCTGAACAACCTCGGCAATCTGTTCGACCGAGTTCGCGTGCGGGTCGCCAACAATCGTTTTCCATGCCTTCACCCGATTCTTGGGCGTCAAACGGTGGAGAGGGCGTGCCTCCCGCTCGTTCTTCGGGAGAGTGACGCCCATGGGTGTCAGATCCTCGACCACCTCTGCCCATCCGCAGAGGCGATTCGCGTATTGGCGGCTGATGCCTAGGCGGTCCACGCAGTATTGCTTGAAGGAGGTGTGCGATGCCCTGTAGAGCCTCTTCTGCCTGATCTCCAGCAAGGCTTCGGCTTCGGCCAGTGATCGGCGATGAACGTCGCGGATGACGTTTTCAAGCTCGGTCAGCCGGTCCTGTTCGGCGATCGTCAGCCGATCGGCCTTGAGGCCGTTCAATTTGCTTGCGGGAGGGGTAGCGATGTCCGCATCCACCAGTCGCAGTTTGGCGGGGGCAGTTGATCCAGTCGTTCCCGATTCTTTGATCGCAGTCGGCTTGGAAGCCATTGGTTTGCCTTTCGTTTGAGTCGGCGCGCAGTTACCGCGCA
>JAPLLF010000276.1 GCA_026387715.1 Pseudomonadota bacterium | reverse complement strand
CCACGCCTCGGCCGCGGCGGTGGTCTGGCCGGCGAGGGACCACAGCGTCGCCAGCTGCCTGGCCTCCGGCGAGCCGGGGCCGCGGGCGACGACGAGCGCCTGGTAGAGCGGGATCGCGCGCGCCCACGCGCGCGCGCGGACGGCCTGCTGGGCGGGGGCGACGAGCACCTCGGACAGCTTCGTGCGCGAGGTGATCGTCGCGACGGTGTCGACGAGCTCGGCGCGCACCACCGTCGGCGCGAGCACGCCGAGCACGCCGAACACCCCTGCTAGCAAGCGCCGATGCACGCCGCCCGAGCGTAGCACCTCGACCACGGGGTGCTCGCCGCCTTCCCATGCGCGACCGCGCACTCGTGGTACCGTTTTTTCCGCGTGAACGCCGTCATCGTCGAGCGCGACAAGCTCGTGGCTCGCAAGGTCGCCCGGGTCCTGGCCGCGGTCGGCTGGCCGGCGACCATCTTCGACGAGCCCGCGCGGGTCGGCGACGCGCTCGTGGGAGCTGATCTCCTGTGCGGCGATGCGTTCGACGGCGACTTCATCGCCGAGGCCGTGCGCAGAAACCCGGCGCTCCGCGCGATGCTGTGGACGGCCGAGCCGCTCAAGCGGAGCCTGCGATACCTCGCGGAGGCGCCCATCGATCACGTCCTGGCGCGCAAGGACTTCGAGTCCCCGCCGCGGGCCTGGGAGCTCGCGATGACGGCGAAGCGCCTGCGCGATGGCGTGGCCGCGCCGCTGACGGGGTACGTCGATTTCGGGCACTCGTCCCTCGAGCTCGACGTGACGAGCACGCAGGATCGCGACCTCGTCCTCGCGACGCTCGGCGCGCTGATCGCCACGCTCGGAGTGCCCAAGCGCGTGATCGAGACGTTCGCCGAGCTCGGCCACGAGCTGCTCATGAACGCGATGTACGACGCGCCCATCGACGACGCCGGCCAGCCGAAGTACGCCGCCGATCGCAAGGCGGCGCTGGCGCTCGAGCTCGCCGAGCGGCCGCGCGTGCGGTTCGCCTCCGATGGCTCGCGGCTCGTGCTGCAGGTGCGCGATCCGTTCGGGCGGCTGGAGCGCCGCCACGTCGTCGACGGGCTGGTGCGGGGACTCGGCAGCGGCGACCTCGATCGCGCGGGCGGCGGCGCCGGGCTCGGGCTGACGGTGTGTCACCACGCGTCGTCGAGCCTGGTGTTCGACGTCGCGCACGGGCGCAGCACCGAGGTGACCGCGACGTACGAGCTCGATCAGAACCTGCGCGATCTTCGCACGCAGGCCAAGTCGCTCCATCTCTGGTGTAATCGAGGGGAGTCCTAGATGGCAGACGATCCGACCACCGCCCCGCCCAAGCTGCTCGTCGAGCGGTTCGCCGATGGCGGCATCGCGTGCCTCAAGTTCACCGGCATGATCGACGAGAGCTTCGACGGCAAGCAGCTCGGCGCGTCGATCGCGTGCGAGACGCTCGTGCTCGATCTCGGCGGGGTGAAGAAGATCTCGTCGTTCGGCATCCGCGAGTGGGTCGACTTCATGGCGGCCGCGACCAAGGCCGCGACGCGCGCGACGATCCTCGTCGAGTGCGCGCCCAAGGTCGTCGATCAGCTCAACATGGTCGCGAACTTCGCGGGCGCCGCGCGCGTGTTCAGCTGCTACGCGCCGTTCCGCTGCGACTACTGCGACTCGGAGCATCGCGTGCTGCTCCAGATCGATCGCGATCTCGAGGCCATCCGGTCGATGAAGCTCGCGGAGCGGCCGTGCCCGTCGTGCCACGAGGGGATGTACTTCGACGACGACGGCGCGACGTTCTTCTCGTACCTGATCGCGCAGGACAAGTTCGCGCTCGAGCCCGAGGTCGCCACGTTCCTCGCCGCGAAGCTCGACTACGCGGTCGCAGGCGCGCGCAAGCTGCGCGTCGACAAGGCCATCGAGGGGCGCGTGACGTTCGTGCGGCTCGCGGGCGATCTCGATCAGGCGTTCCCGCGCGACAAGCTCGCCGAGGGGCTCGAGGGCGTGGTCATCCTCGACGTGTCCGCGATCGGCAAGATCGAGCCGGCCGGGGCCGCCGCGTGGCGGAGCTTCCTCCAGATGATCACGCCGGGCGTCGAGGAGCTCTACCTGTTCGGCGTCCAGCCGGCCTTCCTCGAGAAGCTGTGTGGCGCGGAGGATCTCGGCAAGAAGGCGCAGGTGCTGTCGTTCGCGCTGCCGTACACGTGCAAGGCGTGCGGGACGTCGGCGGCGCAACCGCTCGACGTCGGCGCGCACGTCGAGGTGCTCAAGTTCGCGACCGCCCCCGAGCTGCGGTGCCCGACGTGCAAGGCCGCGATGCTGTGCACGGCGACCGACGCGTCGATGGCGCTGCTGCCTGGGCTGCCGAAGCCGACGGCGTCGCCCGCGCTCGTCGCGTCGCTCGGGGGGCTGCGCGAGCGCGCGCTCGCGATCAGCAAGCCCCGGCGAGCGACGGCGCCACCCGCGACCACCGCGGCCGGATCCTCACCGTGGGCGAAGATCGCCGTGGTGCTCGGCCTCGCCGTGGTCGCGCTCGGCGGCGTCGTCGCGTACAAGGTGCTCGCGGGCGGGGCGCCCCCGGACAAGGGCCTGTTCGGCGTCGGCCCGGTGGTCGAGCGCAGCGCGCCGACGCGGCCGGCGTGGGTGGTGCCGGGCAAGCTCGGGCTCGGCGGCGCCGAGGCCAGGCGGCTGCCCGGTGGCGACCTGCTCGGCACCGCGGTGTCATCCATAGCGACCAGCCAGCAGGACGCCGAGGACGAGGCGCAGGAGGCCGCGCTCGACGCGATCGCCGCCGAGCTCGCGCGCGCGGCCAACGACGCCACGTGGTTCGCGATGGTGCCGTCGATCTACGAGCCGGCGCGGGCCAGCAAGCTCGCGGCGCTCGCGCGCGATCCGCAGAGCACGCAGGCGCGCAAGGACGTCCGCGAGGCGCGCCAGGTCACCGCCTACCGGCTGCGCAACGACGGCGCGCTGCCGGCGATCGTCGGCAAGTACCGCGAGACCTACGACAGCGTGGAGGGCCGGCGCTACGTCGCGTTCGTCCAGATCTCGATGTTCGCCGACAACATCGCCGACCTCGCGAAGCACTACACCAAGACGCAGACGGTGCTCGGCGCGACCATCGTGCCGATGTACCCGCTCGTCGGCTGGCGCTACG
Organism: Pseudomonadota bacterium; assembly: GCA_026387715.1. Lineage (GTDB taxonomy): Bacteria > Myxococcota_A > Polyangia > Haliangiales > Haliangiaceae > JABFXX01. The sequence goes on along the minus strand of JAPLLF010000276.1, from coordinate 4,321 downwards.
CGCTCGATCACGGCGCGATCGTGATCGGCCTCGCGCCCGGCCCGCTCAAGGATCTGGGCATCGTCGAGCGGAACATCCTCGTGACCGTCAACGGCCGCGATCCCGCGAACGGGATCGCGAGCTTCGCGGCGATCGCGACCGAGGAGTACACCTCGACCGCGAAGCGTGGCGGGACGTTCCGCCTCGAGGTCCAGGCCGGCGACGGGGCCAAGCGCGAGTTCTCCACCCAGCTCGTGGCGCCACCATCCACGCCGCCGACGCCGGACAAGCCGACCGGACGTGACGCGCCGACGGTGCCGGCCACCGGCGTGAACACCTGGGATCGCTACGGCGGCAACAACAAGGGGAGCGGGCGCGATGATCCGACGCAGTAGCCTCGTCGTCGTGTCGCTGGGCCTCGTCGCGACCCTCGTCGGGACCGCGGCCGCGGAGCACCGGCGTCCGGAAGATCCGTGCGCGTGCAGCGCCGCCAAGCCCGGGTTCTTCCGGCGCGCGAAGCTGACCGGCGACTGGGGCGAACACCGCGACCACTTCGAGGAGGACGGCGTGCTCGTCCAGGCCACGTACTCGCTCGAGGCGTTCGCCGCCAACGGCGTGCCCAGGCCGGTGACCGTCGGCGGGCTGTTCGTCGCGAGCGTCGATCTCGATCTGTCCGAGCTGGTGTCTTCGGCGCTCGGCGTCGTCCACGCGTCGGGCCTCGCGATCCACGGCAACGGCCTGACCGCCGAGCTGAACGACGTCTACGGCGTGAGCGGCAACACCGCGCCCCAGGACGTCCGGCTGTTCGAGGCCTGGTACGAGCACACGCTCGCGAACGCCACCGTCCGCGCGGGCCTGTTGTCGGCGGATCAGGAGTTCGTGCTCGCGGGGCACGCGACCGCGCTGCTCAACGCCACCTTCGGGATCATCTCGCAGGTGTCGTACAACGTGCTCGGTCCGGTCTATCCGGTCGCCGCGCCCGGGGCGAGCGCGCGCCTGGAGTCGGACCTGCTGACCGCGCGCGCGGCGATCTACGACGGCGATCAGCACAACGTGCACGGCGTGCCGACCACCCGCCCGCACACCTTCCTCGCGATCGGCGAGCTCGAGCTGTGGAAGTCGCTCAAGCTCGGCTACTGGCACCACAGCGTCACCGCGTCCGACGGCTACTACGCGATCCTCGATCGCCAGGTCGCCTATCGCGTCGGCGCGTTCGCGCGCGTCGGCTACAGCCCCGACCAGGCGATCTCGCAGTACATCGACTGCGGCATCCGCATCGGCCCTGGTCCGCTGCGGCCCAAGGACTTCGTCGGCGTCGGCGTCGCGTTCGCGCGCACCGATCGCGGACCGGACCAACCCTCCGGCGCCGAGAGCGTGTTCGAGGCGACCTACCAGGCGCAGTTCGGCTGGCTCACCATCCAGCCCGACGTCCAGCTCCTCCTCCAGCGCGACAGGACCACCGCGATCGGCGCCGTGCGCGCCACCGTCGTGCTCTGATCACGCGTCAGCCCTCACGCGTCAGCCCTCACGCGTCAGCCCCTCACGCTGGTGCTGGGGCGCGGTGCTTGGGTGGGCACGCGCGGCTGCCTCCCGTGCGCACGTGGAGGTGTCACGGTGGAGATAACGGGCGCGGTGCTTGGGTGGGCACGCGCGGCTGCCTCCCGCGCGCACGGGGCCGGCGCGCTCGTGCGTTGACTCGTGCGTTCTGCCAAGCGAGGACGCCGTGCTCACTTTATCTCGCTGCGCCGGCCCCGTGCTTGCGGGGGCGCGCCGCGCTTTGGCGAGACCTCGAACGCTTGCGAGGTTCGGGCTCAGACGAGGAGCGGTTCCGCGGTGTCGGCGCTAGCGTGGGTTCTCCTCCCAAAGCCACGCTCCAGCCCGCCGCGCCGCGCTGGCGCACGGGGAGCTGCACTTCGCCATCGGCCACGTCGAGCGCGAGCACCTCGGCGAAGACCTCACGCACTCCGCGCGCGCCATTTGATCGTCATCGACTGGATCCGAAGCCCTGGCGAAGATCCGCGCCGATTCCCACGCATGATCGTGCGATGAAGCGCACAAACGCGGCGGCAGTACACCGCACGTAAGCGCGAGCCGGGTTGCCGCGCCTCGTGACGAGGATTGGAAGCGGGCGTCGTTGTTTGATACGAATCGTATGTCTTAAATATTAGAAGACGCCCTTTCGTATCATGCGGCCCGCCTCCCAGACCAAGGCCACGACGCTCCTCCGGATCGCCCGGAAGGGGCCTGTGCGAGCTCGGGACCTCGACGACGCTGGCATCCCGCGGACCTACCTCAAGCGGCTCTGCGATCGTGGCCTCCTCGAGCAGGTGGACCGCGGCCTCTACCGACTCGCGGACGCGCCGGTGACCGAGCTGAGCTCTCTTGCCGAGGTGAGCAAGCGCGTCCCGCACGCGGTCATCTGCCTGCTCAGCGCGCTGCAGGTCCACGGCCTGACGACCGAGGCACCCCACGCGGTGTGGGTGCTCATCGACCGGCACGCACGCTTGCCGAAGATCGCGTCACCGACGCTCGAGGTCGTCCGCGCCAGCGGTGGATCACGTGCACATGGGGTCGAGACGCGCGTGATCGACGGGGTGAAGGTGCAGCTCACCACGCCCGCGAAGACCGTCGCCGACTGCTTCCGCTTTCGCCGCCACGTCGGCCTCGAGGTCGCACTCGCCGCGCTCAAGGACTACCTCCGAAAGCGCAAGGGGAGCATCGATGCGCTCGTAGATGCGGCGCGTGCCGATCGCATCTACGCGTTCATGCGGCCATACCTTGAGGCGCTCGCATGACGACGCCGAAGCCCAAGAACATCGGCGCATCGGTGCGCGCACCTCCTGCGCCTGGCTCGCGAGCGGGGCGACGACGTCCAACTCGTGCTCACCCGCTACGCCAACGAGCGGCTGCTCTTCCGGCTCGCGTCGTCGCGGCACGCGCCGCGGTTCGTGCTGAAGGGGGCGGCACTGTTCACGGTCTGGACTGGCAAGCCGCATCGAGCGACCCGCGACCTCGACCTCCTCGGCTTCGGCGACCCGGGTGTCGAGCACGTGCGCGACGTCTTCGCGGAGGTGCTCGCACTCGACGTGATTGATGACGGAGCGCGGTTCGCCCTCGGCTCCCTCGCGGTGGGACCCATCCGCGAGGAGCAGGCGTACGGGCGTTCGCGTCGAGCTCGTCGCCCGCATCACGAGCGCGCAGGTGCGACTGCAGGTCGACGTCGGTTTCGGTGACGCGATCACGCCCGAGGCGAGCGTCGTCGAGTTTCCGCCGCTGCTCGACTTCCCTGCTCCGCGGCTGCAGGCCTATCCGCGCGACACCGTCGTTGCGGAAAAGCTCGAGGCGATGGTGCAGCTGGGTATGGCCAACAGCCGGATGAAGGACTTCTACGACGTCGCCATGCTCGCGCGGGACTTCGACTTCGACGGTGCGCTGCTGGCCCGGGCGATCCGCGCGACCTTCGAGCGCCGGAAGACGATCCTGCCGACGACCACGCCGGTCGCGCTCACGGCGGCGTTCGCCGAGGACTCCACGAAGAAGACGCAGTGGTCTGGCTTCGTGCGCAAGGCGGGCGTCCGTGACGCCGGCAGCCTCGTCGAGACGATCGCAACAGTGCGAGTGTTCGTCGAAGCGCCGCTCGCGGCTGCCGCGAATGACACCCCCGTGCCGGACACGTGGCGAGCGGGCGGGGGATGGGGGTGAGCGCGCAGCGAGGGGTGGGTGGTGGCTTCGGGAGGAGAACCCGCGCCTCGCGCGCAGCGAGGGTTGGGTTGTGGCTCGGGTAGGAGAACCCGCACCTCGCGCGTAGCGAGGGTTGGGTTGTGGGTCTGGCGCTTGGCGCTGCGCCGCGCGTGTGTCGATCAGCTCGCGCGCCTGTTCAAATAAGAAAAATCGCGAGGTGGGGGCGCATGACCCGCACTCCAGCAACTCGTGGACCACGGCTGGTGTGGGGATCCGCGACACCCACACGCGTCACGCGTGATGCGGCGCGGTCGAACGGGAATCAGGACGCTTCCGCGGAAGCGTCGCTTTGGTCCGCGACGGCGAGGCCTCGAAGCTCGGGCGCTCGGAGCTGTCACGCGTCCGGAGTGCTAACCACAAGCGCCGGGCCCCACACCCACCCCCGCTGATGGGTTCGCGTGCGCTCCGAGGAGGATCGTCGCAGGCGACGTTTCTATCCGTTCGTCGCGCGCGGCCTCGCTCTTGTTACGAGGCGGCCCTGCCGATGGTCCACGAGACCGACTGACTGATGGACATCGAGCTGGTGACGGTGATGTCGCAGGTGTCGATGGACATCAACGAGCCTGCACTGCCGCAGGCTCGACGTGATGGTGATTAGGGC
>JAPLLF010000973.1 GCA_026387715.1 Pseudomonadota bacterium | reverse complement strand
TCACGGTCGCCGACGTGATGATGATGCCCATCGCCGCGAACAGGGTCATCGTCGTCGGCAGCGCGACGATCTGACCGATCGCCTGCTCGCGCTGGCTGCGCCCGAACCGCGTGAAGTCGGGCATGTTGAGCGACAGCGTCGCCCAGAAGCCGATCGTCGCGGTCAGCGCCGGGATGAACTTCGGGAAGAACTTGTCGGCGGTGTCGAGCGCGCCGCCCGACGACATGATCGGGCCGAGGCCGTCGGCCTTCCAGATCGCCCAGCCGACGAGGATCGCCGTCATCACGAGCACGAACGGCGCCGCGAACCGCTCGACCTTGCGGAGCAGCTCCATGCCCTTGAACACGATCAGGATGTTGAGGCCCCAGAACAGCAGGAACGAGATCCACTGCGTGATCGGGAAGCCGTGGATGGTCGGCGTCTCGAGCCACCCGCTCCACAGCGCCCCGAAGAACGTGTGGAGCGCGAGCCCGCCGATCCACGCGTTGATGCCGAACCAGCCACACGCCACGAGCGCGCGCATCAGCGCCGGCAGGTTCGACCCGACGGTGCCGTACGCCGCGCGCGCGAACACCGGGAACGGGATGCCGTACTTCGTGCCCGGGTGCGAGTTGAGCAGGATCGGCCCCAGCACGATGATGTTGCCGAGCCCGATCGTCAGCAGCGCCTGCCACCAGCTCATGCCGGCCGCGATGAGGCCCGACGCCATCATGTAGGTCGGGATGCAGTGGGCCATCGAGATCCACAGCGCGGCGAAGTCCCAGGTGCTCCACGTGCGCTTCGCGACCGGCACCGGCGCGAGGTCCTCGTTGTGGATCGCCGAGCCGAGGACCTTCGCCGGGTCGGCCAGCTCGACGCGCCCGTCGGGGTGGTGGATCTCGCTCATGCGCGCTCCAGGAGCTCGCGCACGGCCGGCACGATCAGCGGGTAGTCGAGGAGGAACGCGTCGTGCCCGTTGGGCGTGGAGATGGCGAGGTGATGTACCGGGACCCCGGCGCGGCGCATGTGGTCGCTCAGCCGGCCGATCTCCGTGGCGGGGAACAGCCAGTCGGTGTCGAACGACACCAGGAGCGTCGCGCCGCGGAACTTCGCGAACGCCGCCTCGAGCGAGCCGAACTGCTCGGTGAGATCCATCTCGTCCATCGCCGCCTGGCCGCGGATGTAGGAGTTCGCGTCGTACGTGGTCGCGAACTTCTGGCCCTGGTACTCGAGGTACGAGTCGACCTCGAACTGGCGCGTGCCGCCGCGCCGTCGCCGCCCGAACTTCGCCTCCATCGCCGCCCCCGAGAGGTACGTCATGTGGCCGACCATGCGTGCGAGCTGGAGCCCGCGGAGCATCGCGTCGCTGCCGGGCGCCGCGTCGTAGTAGTCGCCACGGTGGAACGCGGGATCGCTCTCCACGAGCTTGCGCCCGATCAGGTGCCAGGCCACGCCGGTGACCGGGACCGCCGCCGCCGCCGCCATGCAGATCAGCGCGCCGACGCGCTCCGGATGCATCGCCGCCCACATCAGGGCCTGCATGCCGCCGAGCGAGCTGCCCGCGACCGCCTTCCACCGCGAGATGCCGAGGTGCTCGGCGACGATGCGCTGCGACTCGACCATGTCCTCGACGGCGAACCACGGGTACGTCGAGCCGTACGGGCGGCCGGTCGCGGGGTTCATCGAGTTCGGCGCGGTCGAGCCCCACGGCGAGCCCGGGAAGTTCACGCACACGACGAAGTGCTGCGCGAGATCGATGCCCTTGCCGTAGCCCACCATGCCGTCCCACCAGCCGGGCTTGGCGTCGTCGCGCGAGTAGCGCCCGGCGACGTGCGGCCCCGGCGACAGCGCGTGGCAGACGAGCACCGCGTTGGAGCGATCGGCGGCCAGCTCGCCGTAGGTCTCGTAGACGATCGTGAACGGCGCGACGAGGTCGCCGTGGTGGAACCGGAACCCACCCTCGAGATCCAGGATCTTGGGAGGCTCGCAGATGAACGAATCGCCGAGGAGGTGGGGCACGTGCACGACCCCCTCACTGTATCCGATGCGTGAGCTAGTTACAGAACGCGCCGCGGACGGTCGTGTGCTCGTTCTGGATCGCGGCCGCGCCGACGCACGTCTGGGTCGCGGTGCCGCCGTTGGTCGTGCTCGGATCGCGGGCGATGTTCTCCGTGTACGTGCACACCTGGGTCTGGTCCTTGGTGCAGCCGTTGGCCCACGCGCACATGCAATCGCGGTTGTCGTTCGTCGCGGTCAACCCGAGCCCGAAGCCGATCGCGCCGAGCGTGTTGTTGATGAGCGCGGTCGTCGGCACCGGATCGTTGTAGTCGCGGATCCACGCGACGTCGCTCTTCTCGCTGTCGTCGCAGTCGAGCTCGTTGACCGCGTTGCCGAAGCGCGACGTGCTCTGGGTGGATGTGCCACCGAACACGACCATGACGTACTCGCCGCTGGTCGGCTCGGTCGTCACGACGCTGATCGGCCCGGGGAACCCCGTGGTCAGCGCGGTCTTCACGCCGGCGACGATCGTCGCGATGTCGGTCGCGCGGTTGGCCGAGCTGGTGTTCCACCGCGGGATGGTCGCGGTGGCGCCCTGCATCCAGCTCGCGTGGTGGAGCTTGGCGTCGCTCGCCGCGGCGCGCGTGAGCGTGACGCCGTCGAAGTCGAGGAACACGACGCGCCCGTTCGCGCACGTGGGCGCCGCGTCGGCCGTGACGATGGAATCCGCATCGACGTTCGCAGCGTCGTCGCCTCTCGACGGTGCGTCGACCCCGCCGGTGGGGTTGCCCGCGAGCTCCGCGTGGCAACCGCTCGCGAGCGCGAGCGCCACGACGGTGGAAGCAGTGAGCCGCATCATGAGGAAATATCGTAACGCATCGCTGCGGGTTCGACGACTGGGACTACGGTCGACGCACGTGGGGTCTCCGCCCTCATGTCGGGAACGCGCGCGGCTCGTCGACGATCACGTCGGGCGCCGCGGCGACGAGCTCGGCGCGGGGTCGGTAGCCCCACGTCACTGCGACCGCGCGCATGCCGGCCGCGCGGGCCATCACGACGTCGCTCGGCGCATCACCGACCATCGTGCATGCCTGCGGCGCGACGCCGGCGGCGGCCGCGATCGCGAGCGCCGCGACCGGGCTCGGCTTGAGCGGCGTGCCGTCGCGGCCGCCGACGACGTCGACGAACGGCCACCGCGCGAGCAGCGCCGCCGCGATCCGCACGGTGAGGTCGTGCGGCTTGTTCGACAGGATCGCGAGGCGATGCCCCCGCGCGACCACGCCGTCGAGCAGCTCGGCGATGCCGTCGTACAGCCGGGTGGCCGCGACCGGCGTCGCCGCGTAGTGCGCGCGGAACCGCGCGAGCACCGGCTCGACCTCCTCGGCCGCGACCGCGTGCGCGACGAGGTTGCGCGCGCCGCCGCCGATCCACGTCCGCACGACGGCGTGGGAGGGCGCGACGTGGCCGCGATCACGCATCGCCGCGGCGAGCGCGTCCGCGATGTCGGGGAGCGAGTCGACGAGCGTGCCGTCGAGATCGAAGAGGATCACCGCGCGACCGTACACGGGAATGCGCCGGCGGTGACGTGGGTTGTCGCGGTGATGACCGGGACGACCAGGCTCCGCCGCGGCGCGACGGCCCTCGCGCTGGCGCTCGCGATCGTGGGGCTCGGCGCCAGCATCGCGAGCTTCGTCGACGACGCCGGCGCCGATCCGACGTTCTGCGGCGAGGGTGGCTGCGCGACCGTGCGCGCGTCGGGTCGTCGCGATCACCGGCGCCGCCTGGGCCGTGCTGCTCGTCGGGGTGCAGCTGTTCGTGATCGACGCGCTCTGCAAGCTCTGCCTGATCGCGGACGGCGCGGCGATCCTCCACGTCGTCGCCGTCCTCGCGGGCGCGCGCACGCTCCGGTGGTCGTGGCGCGCGCTGGCCATCGGCCCGGGGGTGGTCGCCGTCGTCGGCGCGCTCGCCCTGCTCTTGCCCCACCCCGCCGAGCCCGACGCCCGAGCGACGACCACGGCGTGGCCCGCGTACGTCGCGCGCGCGCAGGTGCCGAACGCCGTGACGATCGTCGAGGTCGTCGACTTCGAGTGCCCGTTCTGTCGCAAGCCCGCGCTGCTGTTCGCCGCCCCACCCACGTCGCTCACGCCCGCGGGCTGCGCGCAGCTCGCCGTCGACGCCGGCTGCGACCGCGCGCGCTACGAGCGCGATCTCCCGGCGGCCCAGGTCCGCGTCGACGCCGAGATGGCCGAGGCCCGCGCGGCCGGCGATCGCGCGCTGCCGACGATGTACGTCGGGCACACGCGGCTCGTCGGCGTGAAGACGTCGGTCGACCAGCTCGCGGCGCTGATCTCCACCAGCCCCCGGTGAGATCTGGCATCGTGCCCGCATGATCGAAGTGACGACCGACGTGTGGCGCATCGACGCCCCGCTGCTCAAGATGCCCGCTGGCGTGCGGATGCCGCTCGCGGCGACGATCCTCCGGCTGCCGGATCGCTCGCTCGTGATCTACGGCCCGATCAAGTTCGACGACGCGCAGCTCGCCGCGATCGAGGCGCTCGGCGAGGTCGCGCACCTCGTCGCGCCCAACCTGTATCACCACCTGTTCCTCCCGCGCGCGATGGCGAGATGGCCGCGCGCGACGGTGCACGCGCCCGCGGGCCTCGAGGCCAAGCGCGCCGAGCTGACCGCGGGCTCGTACCGCCCGGTCGTCGAGGGCGCGCTCGCGCCCACCCTCGACGTCCTCCCCATCACCGGCGCGCCGAAGCTCGCCGAGACCGTGCTGTTCCATCGCCCGAGCGGCACCCTCGTGTGCGCCGACCTCGTGTTCAACGTCACCCACCCCGCGAACCTGCGGACGCGCATGGCGCTGTCGATGATGGGCACCGGCGGGCAGCGGCTCGC
>JAPLLF010001104.1 GCA_026387715.1 Pseudomonadota bacterium | reverse complement strand
GCAGCGGCAGCATGACGACGATGCCGAGCACGCTGTCGTGGCTGACCTCCCCGATGATCGCCTTGTGGATCGCCTCGTAGATGATGAAGCACCCCGCGCTGAAGATGAACCCACCCTCGAACATCGCGCCGAGGCCCTCGGCCTTGGCATGCCCGTAGTTGTGGTCCTCGTCGGCTTCGCGATCCGCGAGGCGCACGACGAACAGGTTGACGACCGAGACCATCAGGTCGCCGCCCGAGTCCACGGCCGACGAGATGATCGTCATCGACCCCGTGATGATGCCGACCACCGTCTTGACGACGACGCCGATGATCGAACACCCGATCGCGATCCAGATCGCGCGAATCTCACGGCTCGCCATGGCGCCATCCTCACACGATGATCGTGGGCGCACGAGCGCCCCGCGCGATCGAAGCTGGTTCTCGGTGCCGGCGTCCGGCCGTCGAGCTATCCGAGCGCCGCGAGCAGGCCCACGAGCTCGTCGCCGAGCGGCGCCTCGAACGTCAGCCGCTCCCCGGTGGACGGGTGATCGAAGGAGAGGCGAGCGGCGTGCAAGAACTGCCGACCGACCGCCTCGATCGCCTGGCGATGGTCCGGATCGCGGACCTGGATCGTGCGGCCCTTGCCGTACATCTCGTCGGCGACGACCGGATGCCCGAGGTGCGCGCAGTGGACCCGGATCTGATGGGTGCGGCCGGTCTCGATCACGACGTCGAGCAGCGTGAGATCGTGCCAGCGCGTCCGCACGGCGTAGCGGGTCACCGCCTCCCTGCCCTCGTCCGCTGCACACGTGACCATCTTGAGCCGGTGCTTGCGGTCGCGCCGCAGCGCGACCTCGATCCGACCGTGCGGGTCGGCGACCCGACCGTGCACCAGCGCCACGTAGTGCTTGGTCGTCGTCCGCCCCGCGAACTGCGCGACGAGCCCGGCGCGGGCCGCGGGCGTCCGCGCGACCACCATGACGCCCGAGGTGTCGCGATCGAGGCGATGGACCAGGTAGGGCTCGCTGCCCCAGCGGTGCGCGAGGGCGTTGGCGAGCGTCCCGTGGGTGATCGCGCCGGCGGGATGGACCACCATGCCGGCGGGCTTCGCGATCACGATCACCGCGGCATCCTCGAACAGCACGTCGAGCGGCATCGCCTGGGGCACGACCGGCCCCGTCGACGCGTCGACCTCGACGTCGGCGGGCGCCACCTCGACGAGGTCACCAACCCGCAGCTTGTGGCTGGCGCGCACGACCTGGCCGTTGACCTGGACGTTGCCGAGCGCGATCTGACGCTGCAGCCGCCCGCGGCTGCCGGCGAGCTGGTGGGTGAGGAAGACGTCGATGCGCAGCGGCCCCGCCAGGTCGCCGACGACGAAGCGCTGCGGCTCCTCGCCGACGTCCTCCACGACGTGGCTCTACCACGCGCTGGTCGTGGCGTCTCCGGCGTGTAGTACGCTGCCCACGATGCGCCGCCTGGTGATGGTGATGGTCTTGCTCGTCGGCACGGCCTGCGGTAAGGGCGGCGTCGGCTGGGAGTGCCGCGTCGACGCCGACTGCGACAAGGGCCTCCTGTGCGGCCTGCTGCAGAGCCCCGACGGCTCGAAGCGCACGATGTGCGTGGACTCCGACAACACGGTGAACCTGACGGACGCCCCGAAGAGCTACCGTTCGTACGCCCTGCCGATCGCCGTCGGCGGCGCGTTCCTCGTGGTGCTGCTCATGCTGCGCGCGTCGGTGATCGCGCGCGAGAAGCGCAAGCGCGCCAGGACGCCACCGCGATGAACCACGTGGCTACTGGCTACTTGAACCAGTAGCGCAGGCCGACGGACAGATCGACGCCGAAGTGCGCGCGGTCGTTGTAGCGGGCGTAGTAGTCACCGTTGACGAAGTCGATGACCGGCACCAGCTGGGCGAAGATGTCGAGCGGCACGCGGTTGAAGTCGAACGCGATGCCGATCGGCACGCGGAGGCCGACCGCAGAGCCGCCGTACGTGCAGATGTTGCGATCGCAGTAGTTGAAGTCCCAGTACCGGAGCCCGATGCCGACGTAGAACGGCAGCTCGAAGGCGTCCGCCGACACGAGCGAGGTCGGGTGCCAGAGGAAGTCCCCGTACAGGTGGATGCCGTCGCCGTAGTAGTAGTGGCTGTAGATCCAGCCGACGCCGAAGTCGAGCGCGCCGGTGTCGGACACGAAGTACTTGCCGGTCAGCCCGGTCGGCTCGCCCAGCTCGAGGCCCAGCCCGAAGGTCTTGTTGGCCTGGAAGCCCTTGCCCCCACCACCCTGCGCGCGACGCCGATGCCCACCACTGTCGCGCTGCCATGAACCGCGCTGGCGGTGCGAGCCCTCCTCGCGTCCGTCGCGATCGCCGCCACGTTCACGCTCGCCGTCGCGACCACGCCCGCGCTCGCCGTCGCGATCACGCTCGTTGGCATCGCGATCACCGCGACGAGCGCCGTCATCCCGAGCCCCGGCGCTCTGCTGGAGGCGCTTGATGCAATCCTCCAGCTCTTCGTCGGCCTTGCACTGGAGGCGCGCGTGACACTCGGCCTGCGTCTCGGTCGCCTTGCACACGACGTCCGCGCGCGCCTCCGCGAACATCGCGACGAGGGCGACGACGCTGATCGACGCGATCGTGGATCGATGGCTACTCATGCTGGGCACCCTTCTCGCTGCAGGCGCGGCTCGCGGCTTGCTCGGCCGCGCACTTGCCGTGGCGCTCCGCGAGCACGCGGACGTCGTCGAGCGCCCACCTTGTCGCCGCCCCCGCAGACCTCCTTGACGTAGCAGTCGTACGTCGCGATCGCCGTGGCCGCGCAGCCCTTCTCGACCTGCTGGGTCGCGGCCAGCTTGCACGCGTCGAGGATCTTGGCGACGTGCTTGGCCTGGTCGCCGCACACCTTGGCGACCTGCTCGCACCGCTTGTCGAGCTCGACGGAGCTCGGCGCCGCCGTGGCCGGGTCCGCCTTGGTCGGCGCTCCCTTGTCCTTGCAGCCCACCCCCGCCACCAACGCCAGCCCCAACAGGCATCCGAGCCCTCTTCGACGTCCCATCGATCGGTTCTACCCCAGACGCCTGTCGAGGTCACGAGCCCTGGGCTCCCGTGCGCGCCTGCCATAGGCTCGCGGGATGACGGCACCAACGTCGACGATCGCGCGCTGGCACGAGGTGGTCCGGACGGGCGACGCGGGCGCGCTCGCCGCGCTGCTCGCCGACGACGCGGTGTTCCATTCGCCGATCGTCCACGCGCCGCAGCTGGGCAAGGCGCTCACCCAGATGTACCTGATGGGGGCGTTCCACGTGTTCGTCAACGACACGTTCCGCTACGTCCGCGAGGTGGTCGGCGCGCGCGACGCGGCGCTGGAGTTCGAGTGCACGATCGACGGCATCCACGTCAACGGCGTCGACCTGATCGCGTGGAACGACGACGGGCTCATCGTCTCGTTCAAGGTGATGGTCCGGCCGCTCAAGGCGATCGAGCTGATCCACCAGAAGATGCGTGCGCTGCTGGCGCCGAGGCCCTGAGCGTCCACACTGTCGGCATGACGATGAACGTGTCCGGCTACGCCGCCCTGTCCGCCAGCGCCCCGCTCGTCCCCTTCCAGTTCGCGCGGCGCGACGCTCGCCCCGACGACGTGGTGATCGAGATCCTGTTCTGCGGCGTCTGCCACTCCGACCTCCACAGCGTCCGCAACGACTGGGGTGGCGCCCGCTACCCGATGGTGCCCGGCCACGAGATCGTCGGCCGCGTCGTGAGCGTCGGCGCCGAGGTCACGCGGTTCGCGCCCGGCGACCACGTCGGGGTCGGCTGCCTGGTCGACGCGTGCCAGCGGTGCCCGGCGTGCGACCGCGGCGAGGAGAACTACTGCAAGGAGGGGGTGCTGACGTACAACGGCGTCGATCGGCGCGACCAGCAGCCCACCTACGGCGGCTACGCGGACCGGATCGTGGTC
>JAPLLF010000771.1 GCA_026387715.1 Pseudomonadota bacterium | reverse complement strand
CTCCCCCGGGGTCAGCCGGCGATCGCCGCCGACGAGCGTCTCGAAGCGCGCGCGCGCCGCGCCGAGGAGGTCGAACCCCAGGAACACCAGGCGGAGCCGGGTGTCAGGCGGGGCGTTCGTGATCGGCGTGGTCGGGTCTTGGGCCCACGTCGTCCGATCGGCCGGCGCCGCCCGGCGATGGCACACCGCGCAGCCGACGAAGCTACCGGCGTCCCAGCAGTCGCGGCACACGAGGTGTCCGCACGGCTCGAGGGGCACCACGGCCCTCACCTGCGCACACCACGGGCACGGCTGCAGCGGCTGCGCGACGAGCCACGTCGTGATCCGCTGCAGGTAGCGCGACGCGGTCGGGGGAGCGGCCGACAGCGGCACGGTCGGTGCCTGATCCCCAGGTCGCACCCCGAGGGTGACGAGCATCCACGTGCGCAGCTGCGCGATCGCCTGGTGCGGCAACCGCCGGAGCGTCATCGCGAGGTCGAGCGACATCACGAAGCCGAGCTGCGCGAGCTCGTCCTCGAACCGCTCGAGGTCGACGTCGCGGGTCGGCCGGGTCGCCGCCGCGGCGACGCTGTCGGGGTCGAGGACGACGGTGTGCGTGTGCGCGAGCAGGAGCGAACGAAGATCCATGGGCTCGGGCTCGGTGAACTAGTGGGCGGAGAGTGGATGCACCGACGCGCGAAGAAGCGCACCCGAGGTCGCCGAGACGACCGCCGCCCACCGTCATCTTACACGCCCGCGGCGGGTCCTACTCGAGGATCAACGCGCCGTCGTGCGCGATGAAGTACTCGTGGCCGGTGGTGGTGTCGCGGACGTCCGCGTAGATCCAGCCATCCGATCGGAAGTGCGGGAACACCGCGTACTGGCCGGGTGCCATGTTGGTGATGCGCCTGGTGACGCCGGTCAGGAGGTCGAGGACGTAGATGTTGGCGGCGCCGCTGGTGAGGTAGGCCTGGAAGCCGGGAGCCGCAGCGGTCGCGAAGCCGAGCTCGGCGTAGTCCGCCGACGTCACGTAGTGGTGGTAGACGACGAACCGCTCGTCGAACGAGAAGCTGACCTTCGCGCCGGCCACGCAGTAGCGACCGACCTTCGCCTCGCCGAGCGTGTAGGTCGAGCCGTTCCAGGTCTTGGTGATCTTGCGGAGCACGTAGCCGAGCTGCTGGTCCCCCTGACCGGCGACGCGCGACATCACGAGCTCGCTCGACGGCGACATCACGACGTCACCCTCGTACGGCATCGGCAGGTGCGAGAGCTGGTGCTGGACGAACTTCGTGCCGTCGAACACCATCGGCGTGAAGTCGGTGTAGCCCTGGACGTCGAACGCCGCCGGCGGATCGTTGTGGGTCGGGGTGTGCCCGCCGTTGTCGTTGGTGAACTCGCTGTCGATCGCGAAGTAGTCGCCGCCAGCGGCCAGCGCGCGGCCGACGTGCTGGTAGAGCCCGACCATGTTCGCGCGCGAGCAGGCGGCCTCGGACATCGACACGCTCGTCGGGTTCGACGTCAGCACGCTCATCCCGCACACGTTGTTGCGCGCGCCCTGCGTCCCACCCTGGAACATGAAGCCGCCGTTGTCGGGGAAGAACGTCGGATCGTATTGCGTGTTGGCGATCGGCACGACCACGTCACGCTGGAGATCGAGGATGTACGAGCCGGAGACGTTCTCGACGCCGTGGGCGATGAAGCGGCCGTCGGCCGAGCTGCGCGACCAGTAGTACGAGCGATACGTCACGTCCTTGAGGACGCGCGCGTGCCCGGTGCCGGCGACGTCCCACGTGCTGCCGTACGGCATCGAGCTGCCGAGCGGGTTACCCGCCAGGCAATCGCGCGGATCGACCGCGGCGCCGCAGCCGAACATCGCCATCGCGTTGTCGCGGTTCTGCGCGCGCCAGCCGAGCGTCTGCATCGACGTCACGTGGGTCTGGACGTCCGGCGAGATGCCCGGCGTGCACGTCGTGCCCTGGCCCTCGGGGGCGAGCGTCTGATCGAGCAGCGGGAGGTTGCGCGCGAACCACTCCGCGACGATGTCGAACTTCTCCTGGGTCAGCGGCGTGACCGTCGGGCCGCGCGGCATGCCCGCGGACTCCTGGAAGGTCGTGAGCTCGGCGTCGGCGGTCGCGCCGTAGGCCACCTTGAACGTGTACGCGAACCACGGCAGCCGGGCGGCGCTCGCGTAGACGCCCATCTTCGACGTCGCGAAGTCCGAGGTGGCGACCGCCGGCATCGTGCGCAGGCAGGCGATCATCTGCTGCGCGGAGGCCTGCGACGTGACCGCGAGGTCGGTGAAGCAGTTCGTCATCGCCGTCGCCGACAACCCACCCCACGCGCGGATGCTCGCGCGGGTCAGGCCGTGGCACGTGTTGCAGGCCGTCGCCTGTGCGCCCGGGACGTCGGCGCCGATGATCTGGAGCGCGGCCAGCGCGAGCTGGCCATCGGGCAGCGCGACGGGGTTCCTGAACACCGGCGCGATCGAGGCGTCGGGTGGCGTGTCGATCGCGGGGGCGTCGACAACGGGGTTGTTCGCGTCCACGACCGGCGCCTTGGTGCCTCCATCACACGCGACCACGAGGAAGCCGACCGACACGATCAAACGTTGCATCGGGTGGTATCTGACCCCAGATCGGTCCCGGGCGACACCCCGACGTGATGCGAGCCACTAACCGAAGTGACAACCGCACGTGACAGCGTAAGCGCTCGGTCCTCCGGGCGTTTGACACCGTTTGGTGGGGCTGCGAATCTCCCGCTCAACGAAGAAAGCGAAGCTGAGTCCGGCTTTCAGCCGATCTTGGTGAGCGTCAGCGAACAAATCGGGGACATGGCCGTCCCACTCGAAACTTACTCAAGGAGACTTCCATGAAGCACACGAACCTTCTCGCCTCTCTCGGCTTCGGCCTGCTCGTCGCCAGCGTCATGCCGGCTTGCGTGATCCGCGGCACTGGTCGCATGACCGTCACCGGTGGCGCCGACGTCGTCTATCAGGAGCCGCCGGCGCCGCAGGTCGAGCCGGTGCAGATGCGCGCGGGCCACATCTGGATCTCGGGTCGGTGGACCTGGACCGGGAACCAGTGGTCGTGGATCGGTGGCCACTGGGAGCGCGAGCGCGCTGGCTCCATGTGGGAGGCCGGTCGCTGGGAGCGTCGCGGCAGCTCGTGGCACTGGGTCGACGGTCGCTGGGCCGCGGGTGGCGCGGTGATGGTCAACACGCCGCCGCCGGACACCACGCACGCCTCGGGCGGCGTCGTCGTCGGTGGTGGTGGTGGTGGTGGCACGGTGATCGTGAACACCCCGCCGCCGGACACCTCGCACGCCTCGGGTGGCGTGGTCGTCGGTGGGGGCGGCCCGTCGTCGGCGCCGCCGGCGATCCGCGTCGAGAACCAGGGCACCAAGGCCGGCTTCGTCTGGGTGACCGGGCGCTGGAACTGGACCAACGGCCGCTGGGACTGGGCGGCCGGTCACTGGGAGCGCGCACGCGCGAACTATCGCTGGGTCGATGGCCAGTGGGAGATGCGTGGCAACGCGTGGGTGTGGGTCGACGGTCGCTGGGATAACACCCCGCCGGCGCCGACCGGCCCGACGGTCCGCGACCACCGCCACTAGGGCGACGATCCCGCGGGTCATTTTCGGACTCAAGAACTGTAGTTCAAAGGGTTGGGAAGGGAGGAACACGGATGGTTGACGTTGAGCTGGTTGACGTTGAGCTTGACGCGTTTGACGTCGACCCCCGCCTTGAC
>JAPLLF010000822.1 GCA_026387715.1 Pseudomonadota bacterium | reverse complement strand
TTCGAGAGCATGAACTCGACGGGCAAGGAGCTGAGCCAGGCGGACCTCATCCGCAACTACATCCTGATGGGGCTCGAGCCCGCGCTTCAGACACGCCTCTACGAGGAGTACTGGCGACCGATGGAGCAGGATTTCGGGCAGGAGGCCTACGGCACCCAGTTCGATAGCTTCATGCGCCATTACCTGACGGTGCGAACTGGTGACATCCCTCGGGAGCGCGAGGTGTACGAGGCGTTCCGAGACTACGCCCGCACTGGCCCCGTGCAGGCCGCTGGCATCGAGTCACTGGTCAAGGAGATCCGCGCCTTCGCCCGCTATTTTTGCGCAATGGCGCTTGGGCGTGAGCAGGATGCCTCGCTCAGCGCCGCCTTCCACGATCTGCGCGACCTCAAGGTCGATGTCGCCTATCCGTTCCTGCTCGAGCTGTATCACGACTATGTGCTCGGCTCGCTGGGGACCGAGGAGTTCGCGGCGGCGGTCAGGCTGGTGGAGTCGTACGTATTCCGCCGCGCCATCTGCGCGATCCCCACCAACTCCATGAACAAGACCTTCGGCACCTTCGGGAAGGCGCTCAAGAAGGACCGCTACCTCGAGAGCATCAAGGCGCATTTCTTGGTGCTGCCGTCGTACCGCCGTTTCCACGGTGACGACGAGTTCCGCCGGGACCTGCACACCCGCGATCTCTACAACTTTCGCAGTCGCAGCTACTGGCTGCGCCGGCTCGAGAACCACGGCCGCAGGGAGCGGGTGACGGTGGACGAGTACACCATCGAGCACATCCTGCCGCAGAACCCGGAGTTGTCGGTGGCGTGGCAACAGGCGCTCGGGCCCGACTGGCAACGGATTCAGCAGCAGTGGCTACACACGCTCGGCAATCTCACACTGACTGCTTACAACGCGGAATACAGTGATCGAGCGTTCGCCGACAAGCGAGATATGCAGGGCGGGTTTGCCCAGAGTCCGCTCAAGGTCAATGCTGGACTTGGCCAGATCGATGTATGGAATGAGTCTGCCATTCAGGCGCGGGCCGGGCGCCTGGCGGATCAGGCGCTCACCGTGTGGACAGCGCCAGCGCTAGAGGCCACGGTACTGAAGGCCTACCATCCGGCGAAGACGGCCGGGAGCGGCGGCTACGGTATCGAGGATCATCCGCACCTGCTTGCGCCGGCAATGCGCTTGGTGTTCGAGGCATTCCGCAAGGCGGTCCTGGCGCTCGACGTGTGCGTCACCGAGGAGTTCATGAAGCTGTACGTGGCCTACAAGGCCGAGACGAACTTCGTGGACGTCGTGCCGCAGGCCAGGCGGCTACGGCTCAGCCTCAACATGGCGTTTGCCGACGCCAGCGATCCGAAGGGATTGTGCAAGGACGTCACCGGTCTAGGCCGTTGGGGCAACGGCGATGTAGAGATCAGCCTCACCTCACTCGACCAGCTGCCCTACGTGATGGGTCTCGTGCGGCAGTCGTATGAGCGGCAGATGGGCGAGGGGGGCCAGGCGTGATCGCTGACCTCAAGCCGTACGCCGACTACAAGGATTCAGGACTGCCATGGATTGGACGAATTCCCGCGTCGTGGGAAGTTCGGCGCGCAAAATTCCTGTTTCGCGAAGTCGATGAGCGTTCCGTGACAGGCAAGGAAGAGCTCCTCTCGGTGTCGCACAAGACCGGCGTCACCCCGCGTAGCCAGAAGAACGTCACCATGTTCCTGGCCAAGTCCAACGTCGGTCACAAGGTCTGTCGTCCGGATGACCTTGTAATAAACACGCTCTGGGCTTGGATGGCGGCGCTTGGAGTGTCGCGACACGCCGGCCTCGTGAGTCCAGCGTATGGAGTTTATCGGCCGACCGAGCGGGGGCCGTTATTGCCTCGTTTTGCAGACTTCCTGCTTCGAACTCCGGACTATGCCGCAGAATATCAGCGCCACTCTACCGGCGTGAACCCCTCTCGGCTGAGGCTGTATCCCGACAGCTTCCTCGCGATTCCGGTCCTTGTTCCCCCAGTCGAAGACCAGCGCGCGATTGTTCGCTTCCTGGATTGGGCCCGCGGCCGCTTGGAACGAGCGATTCGGGCCAAGCAGCACGTAAAGGCCCTTCTGCTGGAGCAGAAGCAGGCCATTATTCATCGTGCCGTAACTCGCGGGATTGACGCTTCTGCCGTGCTCAGGCCCTCTGGTGTTGCGTGGCTGGGAGCGATTCCGCAGCATTGGCAGGTCCGGAAGATCAAGTCCCTCGTAAGGACTATTGGAGGAATGACGCCGAACAAAGGCGTCGAGAGATATTGGATCGGCAGAATGCCGTGGGTCAGCCCGAAGGACATGAAGGTTTCCGAGATCCACGACGCCAAAGACCACATCTCGGCCGCGGCGGTCGAGGAAACTGGCATTTCGGTGATTCAGCATGAGGCAGTGCTCATCGTCGTCCGCGGCATGATCTTGGCGCGGACATTTCCTACC
>JAPLLF010000632.1 GCA_026387715.1 Pseudomonadota bacterium | reverse complement strand
CCGTCGAGACGACGTGATAGGCGTGCGGCGACACGAACGTACCGGACCCGGAGTTCTGCGCGTAGGTCCCGTTCTGCCCCATCGCGCCGTCGACCTCGCGCAGCGGGAGAACGATCCGCTGCGCGGTGTGCGGCGGGACCGAGGTCTGCAGGATGGTCTTCTCGTCGAGCGCCGCGCCGACGCGACCGGCGTTCTTGCTCACCGTGACCATCACCGGGAAGTCGTTGTTGTTCGCGGCGACGATCGCGTACTGCTGCGCGGCCGCGTCGTTGCTCGCGCCGAGCAGGTTGGACGCCTCGTTGTCGAGATCGGCGGCCCAGAAGTCACAGCCGAGGTTCGACGGGTTGTCCTCGGCGGCGGCGCACGGCGTCTTGCACACGCCCTGCGAGCAGACGTTGTCGGCCGGGCACGCCATCACCAGCGTGCCATCGGTCCCGTTGGAGTTGCACTGGTAGACGTCGTTCGCCGAGACGCCGCCGCAGTACAGCCCGTTCGGCGGGCAGACCACGCACCCGACCTTCGGATCGCACGTCTGATCGGGGCCACACGCGACGACCGGATCGAGCGTCCCGTCGTCGTGACACGCCTGGTAGCCGAACGAGGTGCACACCCCGACGCAGCCTTCCGGGTTGTCACGCCCGTTCGGGCCGCAGGCCACCACCGCCAGGATCATCGTTGCCATCGCGAACAGCGCCCTCATCGCGCGCAACGTCGTCGGTCCCGGGCCCGAATTCAAGAGCGAAGTCGGACCTAGCGCGTGCGGCGCAGCACAAACGTCGAGCTGCCCTCTTTTTTGCCGCGCCGCGCCACGCGACCGATCGGGCGAATCACCGACGCGAGGCCCCGCCCGACCGGACCCAAGGCCCGCAGGGCGCGATCGATGTCCATGTCCGACGAGTAGCGCAGCAGCGAGCACGTGAAGCCCGCCCGCGCCGCGAGCTCGAGGTAGGTCCCCGCCGCCCGCCGGTAGCTCCGGTAATCGCCCTTCTCCGTCGTCCCCGTCCAGCCGCCGTTCATCGCGACGTACTCGCGCTGGACGATCGTCACGGTGCGCGAGCCCGACGCCGCGATCCGCGCGATCAGGCCGGCGTACTCGTCCTCGGTGAGGTACATGCAGACGGCGCCCAGGTAGACGAGATCGACGTCGGCATCGATCGCGTCGAACGTCGCGAGGTCGGACTGCGCGCCGGTCCAGCTCGGATGCGAGGTGCGTCCCATCGTCGCGCGCGCCTGCTCGATCATCGACGACGAGCCGTCGACCATCGTGATCTTCGCGCAGTGCGGCGCGAGGTGCGCGGCGATGTCCCCGAAACCACACCCGAGATCGAGGAGGTGGTTCGCGGGGAGGAGTTGCTCGCGCTGCATGAGCGTGGTCGTCCACGCGAGCAGCTGCCTCCGGAACTTCTCCTCCTTCTTGCGATCGGCCTCGTCGGCGCACGGCTCGACCGACAGGATGCCGTCGAGCTTCCCGCGCTCCTCCCAGAAGTCGCTCATCCGAACACGGTCCGGACTACTCGCGACCGGGGTTCGCGAGGCCCAGCCGGTGGAGCATCTTGTGGATCGACATCCGATCGATGCCGGCGGCGCGGGCGGCGGCGGAGATGTTGCCGTCGTGCTGGGCGAGGAGGCGCGAGATGTACCGACGCTCGAACTCGGCGACGACGTCCTGCTTCGCCTGCTTGAACGGCAGGCTGACGTCGACGGGCACGGTCATCGACGCATCCGCGGCCGTCGCCGTGTGGGTGCCCGAGGGCGTCACGCTGATGCTCGAGACGTCGCTGCGCGGCGCGGGCGCCGGTCCTCGCCGGAGGGACTCCTCGGTCTCGGGGGTCTCGGCGAGCAGGACGGCGCGCTCGATGACGTTGCGGAGCTCGCGCAC
>JAPLLF010000881.1 GCA_026387715.1 Pseudomonadota bacterium | reverse complement strand
ATCTCGTTCTCCATCTTCATCGCCTCGAGGACGAGGATCGGACCACCGACGGCGACCACGTCGCCGACCGCGACGCCGACCTTGACGACCTTGCCGGCGATCGGCGCGCGGATGGTCTCGCCGCTCGGGGCTGGGCCCCGCCCCGCCGCCGCGGCCTGCGCCAGCCGCCGGTGGAGCGCGTCCTCGACCACGAGCATCGCCTCGCTGTCGCCGACGATCGCGGCGATGCCGGTCCGCCGCTTGTCGAGATCGACGAGGAACTGCCGGCCGTCGAGCAGGATCGACCAGGTGCCCGGGCGAATGGCCTTCGCATCGACCTGATGCTCGACCCCGTCGATCGTGCACCGGAGCGCACCATCGGCCCGTGGCTCCAGGACGACAGTCCGCTCGCGACCCTCGGCCGTGACGACGAGCTCGCGTTTCACGCCCGGCGTCATAGCATGCGGTTCGTTGCGACCGAAGCGTCAGGCGTGATATCCGCAATAGACCGTGCCGGCTCGTCTCGTCGATGTACTGCTCGAGCGCAAGATCCTGGTCTGCGTCGGGTCGGGTGGCGTCGGCAAGACCACCACGGCCGCCAGCCTCGCGCTCGCGGCCGCGCGCCGCGGCAAGCGCACGCTCGTCCTGACGATCGATCCAGCGCGCCGGCTCGCCAACTCGCTCGGCCTCGAGGCCCTCGGCCACCAGGTGCAGGAGGTCTCGCGCGAGCTCGTGCGCGCCAACGCCCCGAGCCAGACCGGCGAGCTGCACGCGATGATGCTCGATCAGAAGGCCGCGTTCGACGAGGTCGTCGCCCGCCACGCCAAGGATCCGGCGGCGGTGCAGCGCATCCTGGCGAACCCGGTCTACGCGCAGATCAGCGGCTCGCTCGCGGGCGCCCAGGAGTACGCGGCGATGGCGAAGCTCCACGACTTCGACCGCGCCGGCACGTGGGACCTCATCATCGTCGACACGCCGCCGACCTCGCACGCGCTCGACTTCCTCGATGCCCCGCGCAAGCTGTCCGAGGCGATCGACTCGCCCGCGATCGAGTGGTTCCGCAAGCTGCAGGGCGAGGGTGGCTCGCGGTGGTCGGTGGTCGGCAAGAGCGGCACGTTCATCCTCAAGCGGCTCGCGAAGTTCGTCGGCAGCAAGTTCATCGACGACCTCGGCGTGTTCTTCACCGAGTTCAACGACATCCTCGGCGGCTTCCGCAAGCGCGCGGAGGAGACGTTCTCGCTCCTCCGCGAGGCGCGCGTCGGGTTCGTGCTCGTCGCGAGCCCCGAGCCGATGGCGATCAACGAGGCGATGGCCTTCCACCAGCGCCTCGTCGAGGCGTCGATGCCGTTCGTCGGCTTCGTCGTCAACAAGGTCCATCCGTCGCACCCGATCGCCACGCCGACGCCCGCCGCCATCGAGGCCGCGCTCGCCGCCGACCCGAGCGTGCTCGCGCTCGGCCTGTCGGGCACGACGCGGACGATGGCCGCCCACGCGCTGCTCGCCGCGCACAGCGAGCTCGAGATCCTCGCGAGCGCCGATCAGCAGGCGATCGCGCGGCTCCGCGCGACCGACGAGCGAGCGATGATCGTGCAGGTGCCGCTCCTCCGCGACGACGTCCACGACGTCACCCGGCTGGTCGGGCTCGAGCGCTACCTGCTCGCGTGAGCCCGCTCAGCGCGGCTTGCCGCGCTTGCCGACGCGCGCGATCTTGCTGATCTTGCTGATCGTCCAGGCCTCGGTCGCGAGGTCGTTCGCGGCATAGGCCGGCGCGCCGATCACCACGACCACCGACGACCCACGACGCTCGACCCACGCGGTCGTGCCGTCGAGCGCGAGCCAGCTCGTCTTCGACGGCGAGTGGGTGATGCTGCCGCCGATCACCTCGTCGTCGATCGCGCGGATCAGCGCCTCGGCCGCCTCGATCGCGTCGGCTTCGGAGTCCCACTCCGATCGCGAGATCCCGACCGCATGGCGTCCCGAGGTCACGAGCAGCGCGCGATCGCCACCCCACCCCTCGGACGCCTCCGCGGCCGCGATCGCCGCGACGCGATGCGAGCGCAGGAATACGTCGAAGCCGAACTCGCCCCACACGGTCGAGTGCGCGATCGCGTAGCCCGGCAGGGCCGCGGGCATCGTGATCTCGATGGGGATCGGGAGCTCGTCGGCGAGGTAGCGCTCGGGGTGGAGGATCTGCTCCGTCGAGCGCGGCGGTCGCGCGAACGCCGCGTCGACCGCGCTCCACGGCTGATGGCGACGCAGCGCGGCGACGAAGCCGAACCCGGCGCGGTACGGAAACAGCATCTCCTCGCGCACCACGAGCGGCGCGCGGTCGAGCGCATCGCCGTCACCGGGGATCGACAGGTCCTTCTGGATCATCTCGGCGACCTGGGGGTTCATCCACATGCTCGGCACCGAGGCGGCCTGCGTGCGGGCGAGCAGCAGCTCGATCATCAGCGCCAGGCCGTCCCCCTCGACGACGGCCTGGCGCGCGAGCTCGCCGTCTCCCGTCTCGGTGGGCGGCACCGATCGGTAGCGCTCGAGATCGAAGCTCTGATCCTGGAGGGCGTGATCGAGCTCGTGGGCGAGCACCAGCTCGGGCCAGGCGTCGGCCGTGAGCTGGGGGTCGCCGACGATGGTCAACGCCTTGGTCTTCGCGTCGTAGTAGCCCGCGATCTGATCGCCCTGGACCCCGAGCACGAGCGCGCCGTAGTCGGCGCCGAGCGGGATGAGCCCCCAGCGCTGCAGCGCCCGGCCCTCGGCCTCGGTCGCCGCGACCCGCGCGGGATCGTCGGTCTGGAACTTCGCGAGCCGGAGGCGCAGCTCGGCCTGGTCGATCACCTCGTTGCCGACCGGGTGCTTGAGCGGCAGGCCGCGCACCTTGCTGACCTCGACGGCGAGGGCGTGACTGCGCGCGAGCAAGGCCTCGCTCCCGGGGTCGGCGACCGCGCCCGTCGCGAGGCTCGCGACCGCTCCGACGACCAGCGAACGGCGCATCCGTCGATCATGCGGCAGTCCGGGCGGACGAACAACGATCGCGTGCTACCTAGCGGCAACCCATGTGGTCCGAGCTTCAAGCGGCCCTCGCGACCGGCCGGCCGATCGCCGCCCACGGCGCGACCCCGGTGTGGGCCGCGTGGCTCGCGGGCGAGCTGGATCGGACCAACGAGCTGGTCGTCGCGGTGCTCGCCGACGATCTCGCGGCGCTCGAGTTCGAGGCCAATCTCCGGTTCTTCACGCGGCTCGTCGACGATCCCAGCGCGCGCGTGCGGATGCA
>JAPLLF010000363.1 GCA_026387715.1 Pseudomonadota bacterium | reverse complement strand
AAGTGCTCGTCCATCGCGTGCAGGCCTGCGAGCATCTCGTGAAACTGCGCTGGACCGATGGCCAACATCGTCGAGAGCCCGATGGCCGAATCCATCGAGTACCGGCCGCCGACCCAGTCCCAGAACGGGAACATGTTCTCGGGGTCGATGCCGAACGCGACGACCTCCCGCAAGTTCGTCGACAGGGCAATGAAATGCTTGGCGACCGCCCCGCGGTCCGCGCCGAGCGACGTCCACCCACCGAGCCCGTCGAGCAACCAGTCCCGCGCCGACGCGGCGTTGGTCAGCGTCTCCTGCGTGGTGAACGTCTTGCTCGCGACGATGAACAGCGTGCGCTCGGGATCGAGCTCGAGCAGCGTCTGGGCGAGGTGCGCGCCGTCGACGTTCGACACGAAGTGCGCGCGCAGGCCGTCCTGCCAGTACGGGCGCAGCGCCTCGGTGACCATCACCGGGCCGAGATCCGAGCCACCGATGCCGATGTTGACGACGTCGGTGATCGACTTGCCGGTGTGCCCGGTCCACGCGCCGCTGCGCACGCGCTCGGTGAACCCGCGCATCCTGGCGAGCACCGCGTTGACCTCGGGCATGACGTCCTGGCCCCCGACGAGGATCGGCCGGTTGCCCCGGTTGCGGAGGGCGACGTGCAGCACCGATCGACCCTCGGTGCCGTTGATCGGCTCGCCCGCGAACATCTTGTCGCGCCACGCCTCGACGTCCTGCTGCTTCGCGAGCGCGAGCAAGAGCTCGAGCGTCTCGCTCGTCGCGCGGTGCTTGGAGTAGTCGACGAACACGCCGCACGCCTCGCGCGTCATGGTCGGGAACCGCTGCGGATCGGCGGCGAACAGCTCCCGCATGTGGGTCCCGGCCATCGCGTCCTGGTGACGAGCGAGCGCACGCCACGCTTCCGAGCCGGTTACGTTTCCCAGCGATGTCATGTGCCGGGAAGCAAACCACACTTTGGGGCCGCGCACTCAAAGCGAGCCGGTCAACAGGAACCAGGTCTCGTTCATCGCGCCGTCGCCGAGCAGCCCCCGCGCGTAGCCGACCTCGAGGGTCCCGGGGACGTAGTTCCCGAAGTACGCGTCGAGTCGAAGTGCCCCACCCACCGACATCTTGAAGTGGCGGTCGAAGTCGAACGTGCCGTCGAACGCGGTGCCGACGTCGGACAGCCCGGCGAGCTGTAGACGGCGGATGTAGATCGGCAGCGTCTGGAGCCCTCGCTCGATCGCCACGAGCTCCTGGCGGTACTCGAGGTTGAGCAGGTGGTACTGGTTGCCGGAGACGGCGCGTGACTTGTAGCCGCGCAGGTAGCCGGTCGCTGACGAGCGCGCGCTGTTGACGATCGACATCACGACGTCCTGCGAGGGCACGCTGCCGAGGCCGAAGCTGCCACCCCGCGTGAGGTCGCCGGCGCGGAACGAACCGACGAGCCGCACCGCCAGGGTCGGCGTCTTGCCCCACAGCCGCTGGTAGGTGTCGAACGCGTACGACAGCGTGATGTTGTGATATCGCGCGCCGAACGCCGGGTGATCGAGCCGCAGGCTCACCGAGGCGTCGAAGCCGGTCTGCCCGCCGATGCCGTAGGTCACGCCCTTGACGTTGGAGAAGCCGACCCGGGTGCCGATGCCCGCCTGCGTGTAGTTGGACGGGGGGGTGACCGGCACGCGCATGTTCGGATCGAGCGGGACGGGGGTCTGGTCGACCGTGCGGAAGTAGTCGACGTCGTAGTCGAACGACAGGGACCAGCTCTGGCCCGGGCGCGACTCGAACGGGACGCTCGCTGCGAGCGTGCCCGACCAGTCCTCCTCGGCGTACAGCTTGTTGACGCCGTCGAGCTTCTTGCCCGTGCGCGTCACGATCGTGCGCGCCCCCGCCAGCCGGAAGTTCGGCCGGAACCCGCCGTAGCCGTACGACCCGCCGAGGTTGAGCGTCCCCTGGTCGATCGGCGAGGACATCGAGAGCGCGTACGAGTGGAGGCCGAGCGCGTCGGCGCCGCCGGTCTGGATCGCCACGCTCGGGGTGTCGCCGAACTGGAACGTCCCGGTCCACGACTGGGGCGCGAGCGTCTCGAGCGCGCGGTAGGCGCGCGGGGCGCTCACCGCGGCCTCGTCGTCGCGCACCACCACCGGCGGCGGCTTGTCGTCGAAGTAGTCGCGCGCCGGCAGCCAGGCCGCGCGGTCGAGCGCGATCTCGTGCAGGTCCCAGCCGCCCTTCGGCACCGCCGCCTCGAACGCCAGGCGGGTGCCGTCGGGTGACGGGCGACCACGGAAGGCACCCCCGACGACGTTCGTCACCTGCCACAGCGAACGATCGCGCTCGTCGAACGCGTAGATGTTCGAGATGCCGGTGCGATCGCTGTCGAAGAACAGGTAGCGACCGTCGCTCGACCAGGTCGGGAACATGTCGATCGCGCGATCGCGCGTGATCTCCTCGACCTGCCCCGTCGCGAGCTCGACGACGAGGATGTCGCGGTAGCCGCCGTTACGCCACGCCGAGAACGCGAGGCGCTTGCCGTCCGGGGACCACGACGGCTGGTACGCCTGATCGTAGCGCTGCCCGTGCCAGACGACCGAGATGGCCGCGTCGGGCGCGAGGTTCGTCACCGCGATCACGCTCTCGGACTTCTCGTTCATCGAGAACGCGACCCGACGCTCGTCGGGCGACACCGCGGGATCGCGCGCGCGCTTGCCGGTCGTGATCCGGGTGGTCATCCCGGTCTTGCCGTCGCGTCGGAACAGGTCCTGGAACGAGTACTCGCGCCGGAACTGCCGGCCCTGCTCGTAGACGAGGGAGCCGTCGGTGAGCACGTCGAACGGGCCCATCGCGTCGATCTGCGCGACGTCGCGGGTGGCCGCCGCGCGGGCCGCCGGGGTGCCGGAGACCGGCATCGCGCGGATGCGCGGGCCCACCGCGGTGTAGCCGTCGTTCTGCACCCAGTACAGCTCGCGGCCGTCGGCGGAGTACTGGGCGTTCTGGTTCGACTCGCCGGTGTGCGTGAGCGCGGTGCCGGGCCGCAGCCCGCGCCGCTCGAGCCCCATCTTCTGTAAGCCGTAGCGATCGCGCAGGTACGCGCCCCAGTCCTCGTAGAGCTCCGTGAACGGCTTGCCGACGACCTTGGCGATCTGGCGGTTCACCGCGAACGGAATCGGATACGCCCCGGCCGTGTGCGACATCTTGCGCAGCGTGTCGTCGCCGAAGCGATCGAAGACGTAGCGCAGGAAGTGCGAGCCGTAGATGTACGCGGCGTTGCCGCGCGGGTACTGGCGCGGTGCGCCGTTGATCTCGTCGAGCCGGAGGTCGTGGCCGTCCTCCCGCGCGATGCGGATCACCTGATCGAAGCGCGTGCCGCGGTTGCGCCCGCCCGCCGATCGCTTCGACTCCTCGTACGTCGCAATGCCCTCGATCACCCAGCGCGGCATCACCTGGTTGGGCGCCCAGGTCTTGCCGTAGATCCGGTTGTAGATGGTCGGCAGGCCCGACATCGTGTCGAGGTGGAGGATGTGCGTGTACTCGTGCGCGACCAGGCCGTACAGCCAGTCCTCGTGATCGTCGAGCTCGGTGAAGCTCGACGGGCCGGTGAGGTACAGCTGGATCGCGTTGCGCGGCAGCACGCCCGCGAACCCGTTGGCGCTGTCGGTGTCGTCGACGAGGACGATGATCGTCTTCCCGCTCGGCGCGTGATCGAGCGCGGGGGACAGCACGTGGTGGGCGCGCTCGGCGACGACGCCGACGCGATGCGCGACGTCGTCGTAGCCCGTCCAGTAGTAGATCACGAAGTGATCGGTCTCGACCGTGCGGTAGCTGCGCGTCGGATCGCCGGCACGTGCCGGCCCGACCAGGGCGAGGGTCGCGACCAGCGCAGCCCCGATGAGCCCCCCGCGCATCGCTCAGGCACCCTTGCGGGGCGCCAGGGCGAGCACGTAGGCGGAGACCAGCGCGCGCACTTCCACAGGGGTCGCGAGCTGCATGAGGTCGTGCACGAGGCGCTCGCAATCGGATCTCGACGCCGCGCGGATGGTCGCCTTGACCTCGGCGATGGACACCGCGCTCATCGACAGCTCGCGGATGCCCAGCCCGACGAGCACCGGCGCGATCATCGGATCGCCGGCCATCTCGCCGCAGATCGTGACCGGGATCCTCGCCGCGGTCGCGGCCTTCGCGACCATCGCGATGAGCCGGAGCAGCGACGGGTGGAGCGGCTCGTAGAGGTACGACACGTACTCGTTGCCGCGATCGACCGCGAGCGTGTACTGGATGAGGTCGTTGGTGCCGATCGAGAAGAAGTCGCACTCGCGCGCGAGCAGATCCGCCGTCAGCGCGGCTGACGGCATCTCGATCATGATGCCGACCTTGACGTGGTCGTCGAACGCGATGCCCTCGGCGCGCAGCTCGAGCTTGGCCGAGCGGAGCTCGCCCACCCCCGAGATCATCGGGAACATGATCTTGAGCGGCCCGTGCGCCGACGCGCGCAACAGGCCGCGGAGCTGGGACTTGAACAGGCCACGCCCGATCTCCGAGAGGCACAGCCGGATCGAGCGCAACCCGAGCGCCGGGTTCGCCTCCTCGAGATCCGCCGCCTCGAGGAAGCCGGCGAGCTTGTCGGAGCCGAGGTCGAAGGTCCGGATCGTCGCCGGCTTGCCCTTGAGCTTCTCGAGCACCGAGACCGCCTGGTCGTAGTGCTTCTGCTCGTCGGGCATCGTGTCCTGGCCCATGTACAGGTACTCGGTGCGGAACAGCCCGATGCCCATCGCGCCGTAGTCGACCGCGTCATCGATCTCGGTCGCGCCGTCGATGTTCGCGTAGAGCTGGACGTCGTGGTCGTCGCGCGTGCGCGCGGGGAGGTCGCGCGTGAGCTGGAGCGCCGCCCCGACGGCGACCTGCCGGCGTTGCTCGTCGCGATACATCGCG
>JAPLLF010000065.1 GCA_026387715.1 Pseudomonadota bacterium | reverse complement strand
GAGCGTCGCCCCGGTCGAGCGGTGTTCGGGAGGGCTCGAGGCGTGCGGTTCGATGGCATCTTGCAGAGTCCGACTGGTCGTGACTGCAAGCCTCACGAGGCCATGCACCCATGGCTCTGCGAGCAGTCATCATTCTCCACGTCGAGAATGCAAGGCGCGGCGCTTCGTCGTTGCCGTCGGTGATGTGCCGTCCACCGAGAGTCGCACCACGGAGGCTAGGCCGCGGTCGTCGGTAGATCAATGACAAACACCAATGATGCTGACTGTGCGCCTGCGCTCGGTTCGCCACTCTGGACCGGCGCGCGGGCGTTGCCGCAACGACACCCGCGCGTGCAAACCTTGCGCGGATCTCCTACAGGCCGGGCACGATCGCGAGCTCGTTGTGGACCTCGGTCACGCCCGGCACACGCCTCGCGAGGTCGGCGGCATAGGCGGCCTGGCCCGGGCCGATCGCCTTGCCGGTGAGCCACACGTGGGAGCCGTGCACGAGCACGTCGATCTTGAGCTGTTGCGTCAGCGTGGCATCGGCGTGCAACGCCGCGCGGACGCGGGCCTCGAGCTCGCGCTCTGGCACGGAGGTGGGGGGTGTCGTGGGGCGAAACAGGTCCCACGTCGGAACCGTCTCGTGGACGATCGCGTCGTAGCTGGGCGGCACTCCAGGCTTCGTCATGCCCGAAGAGTTTGCATCCCACGTGCCTGGCGGTGACGTTTCATCGCGGGCAAGGCGAGCAGGTCCCTGGCGTACGTCGTCGGATCGAGGACTCCCGGCACCGTGCGCGCTTCCGATCCGGCGAGCCCGCCGGATCTGCGCGGCAGGGGCCCGCCAGCGATGCAGACGCTGGCGCGTAACGTGCTCGCACCACTTGCAGCGGACGACCACCGCGCCGGAGGGCCCATGTCGAGAGCGCTGCTCGTGTCGGTCATGTTGTTCGGAACCACCGCTGCGGCCGATACGTTCGGGGGGTGGCAGTACGCGGCCCCACCCGGGTACGCTGTGCGCGTCGACGCCGACCACTTGGCCCTCACCAGGCAGACCGGCTCGACGTTCTGCTCGATCTCGGTGTTCGAGGCGCGGGCGCTCGATCTCCCGGTCGCCAACGAGACCGCGCTGGAGTGGCACAACATCGTCGCGACCAGCTTCAAGGCGACCGTGAAGCGGCGGGCCACGCTGACGACGACGCACGGCGTGAGCGTCGCAGCCGCGACGGTCGCGCTCGTCGACGCGGACGCCAACGCGTTCGCGGGCGTGCACTACGTGGTGATGCCCCCCGGGATGATCGGCAGCGTGCTGCTGATCTCGAACACGGCGGCGACGCTCCAGGCGTGCGAGCCGGCGGCGACGGCGGTCGTGGGCTCGCTCGCGATCGACTGGGCCTCGCCGCGGTTCACCGATCCCGAGGCCCGGGTCGAGACCCCGCAGGGGCGGTGGGCCACGGTCGGCGCCACCAGCCGCGAGTACACGTTCGCCGCGGATGGCACGTATCGCTTCCACAGCGAGGCGACGGAGCCGGGAAGAGATCACGTCAGCGACGAGACCGGCGCGTACACGGTGGTGGGGAACCAGCTGACCCTGACGCCGAAGAAGGCGACCGCGGCGGTGGTCGAGCTCGGGGTCACCAAGGTCACGCCGCCGGTGCTGCTCGCGAAGACGACGTACACGTGGGGCAAGCGGTACGTCGTCGAGACCAACGAGTGGCAGCTGGTGCTGACCCCACCGCCGAAGACGACGCCGTCGCGGGACGGCAAGCTCCCCGCGAACGCCGCCGCCTATCCCTACTCCGATCAGGCCAAGCCGGCGTGGAAGTTCGCGTCGCAGCCGGGGGTGTAGTCACGCGTCGACGAGGATGTCGTCGAGCCAGGCGTTCCTGAACTTGCGCATCGGATCGTGCCGCGCGACGAGCCGCGCGAAGTCGGCGAGCCGCGGGTACTGGGCGCGGAGGTAGGCCGCGTCGATCGTCGCCTCTTTGCCCCAGTGTGGTCGCCCGCCGTGCGCGCGCGCGAACGCCTCGAACTTGGTCCGCTGGGCGTCCCAGTTCGCGGGATCGATGTTGTAGAGCGACAGCCAGAGCGAGTCGCGCCGGTACGCCGGGCTGAGCCACAGGTCGTCGGCCTTCGAGAACCGGATCTCCTGCAAGAAGTTGTAGGTGTGGCCGTCGCGCGGCAGGAGCTGGGTGTACGCGCGCAAGAGCGACCGCGCGTCGCGCGCGTCGAACGCCCACTCGGCCTCGCGATGGACGGGCGGCGAGGGCGTCAGGAAGCCGACGTGGCTGTCGACGATGCGCTCGAGCGGCCTGCCGGACTGGCGGGTGAGGAAGCGGTTGAACGCGGGGATCAGGCGGCGTCCGCTGAGCTGCCCTGCTGCGAGCAATGTGCGGAACACCGCGACCGACAGGACGCGATCCTTGAGCCACCGCCGGAGCGCGCGATCGTTGGCGGGCTCGGCGGTGCGCCGCAGCGCGAACGTGATGACGTCCTCGCACGGGATCGTCCACCACAGCTTGAAGTGATCGCTCGCGCCGACCAGGTCGTCGATCCGGTCGATCGCCTCGTCGAGCCGCAGCGTGCCGATCACCTCGTGGAGGCGGAACGCGTCGACGACGTCGAACGTCACCGCGTGGACGACGCCGAGCGCGCCGAGCCCGACGACCGCGCCTTCGAAGTCGACGTGGCCGCGACCGAGCGTGACGTGCTGGCCGGTGCCGTCGATCAGCTCGAGCCGCGCGACCTGGTTGCTCAGGCAGCCGAACGCCCGGCCGGTGCCATGGGTCCCGGTCGCGATCACGCCCGCGACCGACTGGGTGTCGATCGATCCGAGGTTCGCGAGCGCGTAGCCGCGGTGATGCAGGTACGCGTTGAGCTCGCGCAGCCGCATGCCGCCCTGCACGGTGATCTGCCGGCGCTCGCGGTCGAGCGCGATCACCGCGCGCATGCGGTCGAGCGAGACCAGCGTGTCGTCGGTGACGATCGCGGGCGACCACGAGTGCGCGGCGCCGACCGCGCGCAGCTTCGACGCGGCGCGCACGATCCCGGCGAGCTCGGCGGACGTGCGCGGGCGCTCGACGTGGCGGGGCGTGAAGCGGACGTTGCGACCGAAGTTGCGGATGGTCGGCATCGATTCTCGTAGTGGAGCCTCACGGGCTCGTGCGACGCAAGAATTGCGCGGCCGATCCGCGAGCCCCTACTCATGTTCGAGGCTACGCTGATCTTGGATGGTGGAGCATGGGGAGGCGGGGGAGGCGCGGGAGGCGCGGTGCGCCCACGCGCCCCTGCCGACGTGGGAGCTCGACCTCGCGGACGTCGTGCGAGCGCTCGTCGACGAGGGGATCTCGGCGGCGGCGGCGCCAGGGGCCGCGCCCGCGTTGCTCGTGCGCTGCCTCGCCCGGCTGCGGGTCGTCGACGCCAACCACGCCGCGGTCGCGTTGTTCGCGGCAGCCTCCAGGACGCAGTTGCTCCAGCAGGACGCGGCGGGGCTCTCCTCTACGCTGCTGGCGTTGTGGCCCGCGCTGGCGGCGCTGTGGATCGGCGACGTCACGGCGACGGCGGAAGCGACGATCACGACGTTGGCGGGCGAGGCGCGCACGATCACGGCGTACGTGTCGTGTTGCCCGCACGCCACGCCTCTGGCGCAGGTGATCCTGACGGCGGTCGACGTCACCGCGCAGCGCCGCACCGACGCCGCCGTGCGACGCAAGGTGCAGCGGCAGCGCCTCGCGCTGGCGGCGGGGCGGGTCGGGACGTTCGAGATGGACCTCGCGACCGGCGAGGGCGAGTGGTCTCCCGAGGTCGCCGAGTGCTGGGGGATGCCGCCTGGCTTCGCCGGGAACCTGGCCGCGTTTTGCTGGGACCGCCTCCACCCGGACGATCTCGCCCGGACCCAGGCCGAGTTCGCGCACGCGGTGGCCCACAACGCCCCCACCGATCTCGAGTTTCGCGTCGTCCATGCCGACGGGACGACGCGCTGGATCCGGTGGCGCGGCCAGGTGACGCACGATGGCCCGGGGGGAGCCGCGCACATCCTGGGCGTCAACCAGGACATCACCGCGCGGAAGCTCGTCGAGGAGGCGCTGCGGGCCAGCGAGCAGCGGTTCGCGGTCGCCTTCCAGGCGAGCCCGACGTCGAGCATCATCGCGCGCGCCGACGACGGCCGCATCGTGAGCGTCAACGACACGTTCGTGCAGTCGTGGGGCTACGCGCGGGAGGAGGTCCTCGGACGCACCGCGCTCGAGCTCGGGCTGTACTTCACGCCCGGCGACCGCGAGGGCGTGCTCGCGAGCACGGCAACGCCGGTGCTCCGCGAGATCGTGGGGGTCACGAAGGCGGGCGCCCGGATCGAGACCCTCGGAGGCGCCGCCGAGATCACGCTCGACGTCCGTCACGTCCTGATGATGGGGTTCGACATCACGGCGCGGAAGCGTGCCGAGGAGCGGCTCCGCTTGCTCTGGCAGGCCGTTGACCAGAGCCCGGTGGCGATCGCGATCGGCGCGGCCGATGGCACCATCGAGTACGTCAACGGTCGCTACCTCGAGATCACCGACGTCGCCCGTGAGGATCTGCTCGGCAAGCACCTGCTGCGCGAGGGCGGGTTATTGCCTCCGGAGACGGCGGACGAGATCGCGCACGTGCTCGCGGCGGGGACCCCCTGGCGCGCGGAGCTGAACCGCACGCACAAGCAGGGATCCTGGGTGCGGGTCTCGCTCTCGCCGGTCAGGGATGCCACCGGCAAGGTCTCCCACCTGCTGGGGATGGGCGAGGACATCTCGGAGCGCCGGCGGCTCGAAGAGGCGTTCCGGCACGCACAGAAGATGGAGGCGTTCGGCCAGCTCGCCGCCGGCATCGCGCACGACTTCAACAACCTGCTCGCCGTCATGGTCGGCAACCTCACGTTCCTCGCGGAGCAGCACGATCCGCTCGCCGTCGCCGACATCGGCGACGCGGTCCGACGCGCGACGAACCTCACCCGGCAGCTGCTGACGTTCAGCGCCCGGCAGCCGACCCGGCTCGAGCTGCTCGATCTCAACGAGGTCGCGGACGACATGACGCGCATGCTGCTCCGGCTGATCGGCGAGCACATCAAGCTCACGGCCCGGCTGGTGCCCGGGGCCGCCTGGGTCCGCGCCGATCGGGGCATGATGGAGCAGGTCCTCGCCAACCTGGTGGTCAACGCCCGCGATGCCATGCACGCCGGTGGCACGCTCGAGGTGTGTACCGAGGTCGTCGAGCTCGACGCAGCGGCGACGCGCGAGGCGGGTCGGTACGTGCGCCTGACCGTTCGCGACAGCGGCACGGGGATCGCGCCCGAGCACCTGGACCGCATCTTCGAGCCATTCTTCACGACGAAGGCGGTCGGCAGAGGGACGGGGATCGGCCTCGCGACCGTGTTCGGGATCGTCGAGCATCACCAGGGTTTGATCGACGTCGAGACCGTGCTCGGCGCGGGCACAGCATTCAAGGTGCACCTGCCCCTCGTCGTGGCGCCGCCGGTGGTCCGGGCGCCTCCCGTCGAGCTCTCTTCCCCACACGCGATGGCGAGCAAGAACACGATCCTCGTGGTCGAGGACGAGGTGCCGGTGCGCAACCTGTTCCGGCGCATCTTGCAGAAGGCTGGCTACCACGTGCTCGAGGCGACGAATGGCATCGAGGCGATCCGGATCTGGGACGTGCACAAGGCCACGATCGACGTCCTCCTGACCGACATGGTCATGCCCGGGGGCTTGAGCGGCCGCGACCTCGCCACGCGGATGGCGGCCGAGCGCGCGGACCTCAAGATCATCTACGCGTCGGGCTACGTGCCCGAAACGGTCGAGCTCGCGGCGCACGGTGACGGGGTGTTCCTCGCCAAGCCGTTCGGCGCGGGCGAGCTGCTCCGCGCGCTCGATCGCCTGCTGCGGGACGCGTAGCCCGGCCACGCGCCGTGCGCGCAAACCTGGCACCGCGCGCAGGATCGCCGCGCTCGGTGCGCGTGGACCCGCTGTCCGTGTGCGTGATGGTCAGCACCGCTGGTCGGCACGAAAGCTGCTCCTCGTCGTGGCATGCAACGCAACGACATCAAGGTCGGGTACCAGACGTTCACCGCGGATGGCGGCGACGCGTTCGGCGCCGTCCGCGCGGTCACGTTGCACGGGGAGCTCGTCGTCTACGTCGAGAACGCCGGCGAGTTCGTCGTCCCGCTCGACGCGGTGGCGGCGGTCCACGCGCAAAAGGTCATCCTCACCAACAGCAAGCTGGACGAGCGCCTGCGCCTCGCCATCGGGCACGCGCACGACGCCGAACTGCCGAGCTCGTAACGCGTCACCACGTCGAAGGAGTCTTCATGTCGAAGCTGCTCAAGAACAAGGTCGCGATCGTCACCGGGGGCGGCTCCGGGATCGGTCGCGAGATCGCGTATCTGTTCGCCGCGAGCGGCGCGCGGGTCGTCGTGTCCGACGTCGACGACGCGAGCGGCGCCGAGACCGTCGAGGCGATCCGCAAGCTCGACGGCAAGGCCGTCTACGTCCACGCGGACACCTCGAAGCCCGCCCAGGACGAGGCGCTCGTCGCCGCGACCATCAAGGAGTTCGGCGCGCTCCACGTCGCGGTCAACAACGCCGGGGTCAGCGGCCCGGCGGCGCCGGTCGGCGAGTACCCGATCGACGGATGGGACCGCGTCGTCGCGATCAACCTGTCCGGCGTGTTCTACGGCATGCGCTACCAGATCCCCGAGATGGTGAAGGCCGGCGGCGGATCGATCATCAACATCGCGTCCATCCTCGGGCAGGTCGGGTTTCGCAACGCCGCGGCGTACGTCAGCGCGAAGCACGGCGTCGTCGGGCTGACGCAGACCGCCGCCCTCGAGTACGGCGCGCAGAAGATCCGCGTCAACGCGGTCGCCCCGGGGTTCATAAAGACCCCGCTGCTGACGAACAACCTGAAGTCCGAGGTGATGGCGTCGCTCGCGGGCATGCACGCGCTCGGTCGCCTGGGCGAGTCGGCGGAGGTCGCCGAGCTCGTCGCCTTCCTCGCCTCGGACAAGGCATCGTTCGTGACCGGCAGCTACATCCCGGTCGATGGCGGCTACCTCGCACAGTAGTGAGCACCATGTCAGTCCATGCAGTACCGGTCGTGCTCGAGGAAGACTTCACGGCCGTCGCGAACGCGAACCTCGGCGGGTGGAACCGGGCGATGGGCCTGCGGTTCATCCGGGTCACCGTCGACGAGTGCGTCGCCGAGGTCGTGATCGGCGAGCAGCATCGCCAGCCATACGGGATCGTCCACGGCGGCGTGCACGCGGGCCTCATCGAGGCTGCCTGCTCGGCCGGCGCGGGGATCGTCGCGCGCGCGCGGGGGCAGTCGGTCGCGGGGCTCGAGAACTCGACGTCGTTCATCGCCGCGGCGCGCGAGGGCACGATCCGGGTCACCGCGGTCCCCGTGACCCGTGGTCGCCGCACGCAGGTGTGGGAGGCGCGGGTCACCGACGCGGCCGGCAAGACGCTCGCGACCGGCCGTGTCCGCGTGATCTGTCTCGAGCGGGGCGCCGAGTTGGCCGGGCGCAGGGTCGACTAGCCGCGCCACGCGGCGGGTATGCTCCGCACATGGTGCGCCGTGACGACGACGACGGGAACGACCCGCTGAAGTCTCGCTGCGCTTCTCCCGTGGGTGAAAGTCCCACCTCTGAAAGCGTCGGAGCACCGAG
>JAPLLF010000747.1 GCA_026387715.1 Pseudomonadota bacterium | reverse complement strand
GTAGCCTGGTTCCGCGGGTCGGGGCCACCTTGCGGCCCAATGCCGTCGGGCGCGAGGCGACGCCGCCTTCAATGCGCGATTGACCCGCCGGCTGGGTGGTTCTACCCTGCCGACGATGGCCGGGGAGCGTCGCGCGATCGTCGTCAGTCGCGACCCGGAGATCCGCCGGGTCGTCGGCCAGGCGCTCGGCGCGTCCGGGCTGGTCGTCGAGGCCCTCGAGGCTCCGCCCGCGCCCGGTCGGCTCGACCACGTCACGCTGATCGTCGTCGATCGCCTCGCGCGCGAGACCGCCGGCGAGGCGCTGCGCGGGTACGGCGCGCCGGTGATCGTCGTCGGTGACGACCTCGACGACGACGGCCTCGTCGCCCTCATGCTCGACGCCCCGGTGAGCCACGCGATCGACGATCCCGCCGATCGGGCCATCGAGATCACGAGCAAGAAGCTCGCCTCGGGTGATCTGTTCGGCCTCGAGAAGTACCTCGCGGTGCCGACGGACGTTCACGAGCGGCAGATCGCGACCGACGCGG
This sequence comes from Pseudomonadota bacterium, assembly GCA_026387715.1. GTDB lineage: Bacteria > Myxococcota_A > Polyangia > Haliangiales > Haliangiaceae > JABFXX01. The sequence continues at coordinate 10,066 of JAPLLF010000747.1, read as the reverse complement.
ATCGCTACCTCGCCGTCCGCGAGGTCTGCTCGTGGGCCGAGGGCCGCGGGGCGCGTCGGCCGCTGATCCACCGCATCGAGAGCGTCACCGACGAGTTGCTGATGAACGCGCTCCACGACACGCCGGTCCATCCCACCGGTCCGCACGCGATCCTGCGGTGGGCGCACGATGGCGACACGCTGGCGATCTCGGTCGGCGATGCGTGCGGGGCGCTCGTGCAGCGCGACATCGTCGCCAACGTGCGCCGCGCGCGGGCCTCGCGCGGGCGACCGCGCGACTCCAGCGCCGACCTCAAGACCGGCGCGGGGCTCGGCCTGTACCTCGTGATGGCCAACGTCGCGTCGTTGATCGTGAACGTCGAGCGCGGCCGTCGGACCGAGGTGGTGTGCCTGTTCGATCTCAAGCGCGGGGCGCGGCAGGCCGCGTCACCGCCGCGCGCGCTCCACGTCTTCGCGGGCTAGGCGCGTCGACGTAAACGTAAAAACGTAAACCTAAACGTAAACGCGTCCCTTCGTTTTCGTTTTCGTTTTCGTTTGCGATCGACCGCGATCAGTAGCGGGCGCGGAAGTACGCCTTCTCGCCGACGTACTCGTGGGCGACCTCGTCCCAGGTGAGGGTCGAGATGGGCGGCGTCGGCCGGTCGATGTCGGCGAGCGCGGCGCGGGCGCCCGGGGTGAGCAGCACCTCGCCGCCACGCGCGATGTCCTCGCCGAGCTTCGAGGCGAGGTTGACCTCGTGTCCGAACACGTCCTCGTCGCCGATCTTGAGCACGCGGCCGTAGCCGATGCCGAGGCACAGGATGATCTGCTCCTCGACGTGGCGCCGCGCGTTCACCTTCGCGCAGGTCTGCTGCATCGCGAGCGCGGCGGTGACCGCGCTCGGCACGGTCTTGAACAGCAGGAGGAAGCTGTCGGCCTCGGACTTCACGACGATGCCGTCGTGCGCCTCGATGACCGGCACGAGCAGCCGTTGCTGCTCGTGGATGATCTGCAGGAAGTGGGTGATCCCGAACTTCGCGACGTTGCGCGAGAAGCCCGAGAGATCGGTGGCCATGACCGCCCAGTCGTCGCCGAACAACGACCAGATCCGCGCGTCGATCGCGGCCACGTCGGCGCCCGGGCGCGTGCGCTCCTCGACCAGCCGCCACAACCGCGTCGAGCTCTTGATGGTGAAGTCGTTCACGGGCCGATCTTACTCAGAATACCCACAGCCGTAGCGTGGCGAAGAGCCCCGGGACGAGCACGAAGATCGCGTACCAGCCGCCCAGCCACGCGAGCTTCGCGCGGCCGATCGCGGCGGGCTCGATCGGCAACGTCGCCGACACGCGCGGCAGCTCGATCGGCGGCCGGCGCAGGCGCGCGGCGAGCGTGATCGCGTAGGCGGACGCGCCGACGGTCGTGACGACCAGCCAGCCCTCGGGCTCGGCCGGTCGGGCGAGCCCGACGATCGCGAGCACGAGGAAGGCGAGGGCGCCGAGCGCGAACGCCATCGGGTAGCGGCGGCGCACGAGCTGCGCGTCCTTGCGGTAGGGCAGCGCGGCGTCGCCGAGCAGCCTGGCGATCGCGCGCTCGATCGCGGTCGGCGGGAGGATCTCGAGGGTCGCGAGCCGCTGGCGATCGAGGGCGGAGACGTCGCGCAGGATCGTGCCCATGCGATCGGCGACGCGCGCGCGGACGGCGGCGAGCGCGGCGAGGCTGGCGGCGGCGAGCGCGGCGAGCAGCCCGGGTGCGGACAGCTTGATCGGCGCGCGCACGAGCCACGGGTTCGCGAGCAGCACGATCACCACGACGATCGTCGCCGCGAAGCCGGGGACGGCGCCGAGCAGCGCGCTCGATTGCGCCGGTGCCGGGGTGGCCGTCGGGGTGGTCTTCGCGGGCGCGCCACCCATCGCCGTGACCGCCGCGAGGATGCCCTGGTCGACGAGCGAGGCCGCCCACACCGTGACGGCTGGCAGCAGCGCGGCGGCGGCGAGGCCGAGGGTGCCGGCGACCGCCAGGTGGCGCAGCGCGAGCTCGACGTCGACGAGCGCGAGCGGCCCGGCGCCGATGACCGCGATCGCCGTGGTCGTCGCGGCCGCCCGGACGCAGCGCGCGAGCGCGGCGTCGAACAGCACGCGCCCGGCGATCGGCAGCTGCGCGAGCAGCGGCGCATCGGCGCGCCAGTAGACCAGGAACGGGACGCGGAGGAACGCGAGGCCGAACGCGGCGACCACGCCGGCGAGCCACGCGTGGCTCGCGGCCGTGGCGGTGATCGGCGACGCCGTCGAGATCGTCATGCGGGCGTACACCCACGCGGCGAGCGCCCCGCCGAACACGACGGCGATCATCGGCGCGCCCGCCCACCAGCCTCGCCCCGCGCGGGCCTCGTGCTGGCGCGACCACCGGATGAGCTCGGCGCCGGTCATGATCGTCAGGCCGGTCCTTCGTCGGCGATCAGCGACACGTAGAAGTCCTCGACGGCCGAGGGGCCCTGGGCGAGGAGCGCGGCCAGCTCGGCGCCGCGCCGGTCGGCGACGAGCTTGCCCTTGTCCATGACGAGGATGCGATCGCACATGCGCTCGGCGACGCCCAGCAGGTGGGTCGACATCAGCACGGCCGCGCCGCGCTCGGCGCGGGTGCGCAGCGTCGCGCGCGCGGCGCGCGCGGCGTGCGGATCGAGCCCGTTGAGGGTCTCGTCGAGCAGGACGAGCTCGACGGGCCCGACCAGCGCGGCCGCGAGCCCGACGCGCTGCCGCATGCCGAACGACAGCTCGCGACACGGGCGCTTCGCGATCTTGTCGATCCCCAGATCGACGAGCGTCGCCATCACGACCGCCGGATCCGCGCCGCGGGCGGCGGCGACGAAGCCGACGTGCTCCTCGACGGTGAAGAACTCGTACAGCTGCGGCGGCTGATCGGCGAACCCCACCTTGCCGCGCGCGCTGCGCGGGGCGGTCGCGAGATCCTGTCCCGCGACGGTGATCGTGCCGCGCGACGGCATGATCACGCCGGCGATCGCGGACAGGGTCGTGCTCTTGCCGGCGCCGTTGGGGCCGAGCAGCAAGGTGATCTCGCCGGCGGCGAGCTCGAGCGACAGGCCATCGACGGCGAGGCGCTGGCCGTAGTGGATGGTCAGGTCGGCGAGCTTCGCGAGCGTCATGGGGGAGCCCACGTGTACACGATGGTGTGGAAGGACTTCGCGGTCCCGCGCGCCGGAACGTGCACGTGGAGCGTGAACGCGCGGTCGCCGGCCTGTGCGGGCGTGCCGGTCGCGTAGCCGACCGTCCACGCCGGCCCGCGGTACGCGTGCTCGCGGACCACCACGTCGATCGGCTGCGCGCGGGTGTTCGCGAGCTCGAGCTCGAAGTCCTCGACGAGCCGTCGGTTGTCGGGGTCGGAGGTGAGCTCGACCTGCGTGCGCTTCGCCGTCACCCCCTCGGCGGTCCCGACCGCGATGGTGTCCATCGCGCCCGCGCGGGTCGACGCGTCGAACCGCGACTCGCCGATCACGACGAGCGCGCCGCCCGCGAGCTGCGCGAGCAGGTGGAGCGGGCCGCTGGGGAGATCGCCCGCGGCGGCGCCCGTCGGCCGGGTGATCTCGAAGCTCTCGGTGACCCGCGACGACGCGTGGCGTCCGAGCTCGGCGTCGGTGAGCGGCGTCCGCTGGTCCACGCTATCGAGCGTGGTCCCGAACGGATCGTAGACCAGCACCGAGCGCATCGCGCGGGGTGGCTCGTCGGCCAGCATCGCGAGCCGCGTCTCGCCGCGCGGCAACGCGGTGGTGCCGAGCGATCGCGGCGCGGGCACCCGCGTGGTGATCGCCGCCGCGCGCAGCTGCTCGTGCGCGTGCTGGCGCCACGCGGCGACGGTCGTGTCGATCACCTCGACGTGGGCGGGCGCGAGATCGACGCCGCTCGCGTTGCGGATCGCGATCGCCCCGCGGAGCCGCGCGTGCCGTCGGGCGGCGTCGGTCGTCATCGTGTACGCGACCTCCCAGCTGATCGCCGTCGTGGTGTAGGCGATCGCGAGCGCGTACCGGCCGGGCCTGGGTGCGTTGACCGTGATCGCGATCGGCGCGCCGGGAACCCCGGACGCCACCGCGGCGATCGCGAGCGGTCCGGTCTCCGGCGTGACGAGGAGCTCGGCGAGGTCCACGTTCGGCGGGAGCGTCGCCGGCACCACCGCGCGGCCGGTCGCGCCGACCTCGACCGCGATCACCTCGCGGACGGCGACGCCGTCGCGGAACAGCGTGACCTCGACCCCCAAAGGTGGAGTCGTCGTCGCCACGCGCGGCGCCGGAGGGTGGCAGCCGATCGCCCCGCCGATCACCCCGCCGAGGAGGGTGACGACGGCGACCCGCGCGACGCTCAGTTCCATGTGTAGACGACGACGTACGTGACGGACTGCTTGCCGCCGGCGGGTAGCGCGACGCGGAACTCGTGCATCTGGCCGGTCGGCGGACGATTCTTGTCGTTCTCGATCTTCCACATCGTCGAGCGCCACAGGTACTCGCGCGCGACGACCTCGAGCGGCTTCTTCGCCTTGTTCTCGAACTTGAGCTCGATCTTCTCGCGCAGCGTGTGCTTCTGCTCGTCGAGATCGCACGTGGTCTGGACGCGCGCGACGGTGACCTCGGTGTCGGCGGACAGCCGGATCCGCGCGCTGCCGGCCTGGGCCACGAGCACGTCCTCGCTGATCACGTCGATCTGGCCGCCGGCGCGACGCTGGAACAGTCGCACGCGACCGGGAGGGAGGATCACGTTCGGGGCGAGCTCGACCTCGAGCGCCAGCTGGCTCGTGCCGGGATCCGCGCCCTGTCCGTTGAACTGGCTGCAGTCGGTGTTGGGATATTGCTGGTAGTCCGGCGACGGATCGGTCATCGCCTCGTACGCGATCACGTGCTTCGGCTTGACGCCGACCCGCGCGGGGACGAGCTCGACCTGGACCGTCTCGTTCGCGCGCAGATCGACCGGCGCGGCGAGCGCGAAGCGCTGCGCGGCGGCGTGCGTGGTCAGCGCGTACGTGCTGGCCTGGCCGGGAAGCAACGTCGTGCCACCGCTGACCAGCGTGATCATCGCGTCGTCGAACACGCCGCTGCTCTGGTTCTTGATCGTCGCCCACGCGCGGAAGTCCATCGACGCGCCCGCGTCGTCGAGGATCGCGGCGTAGTCGGCGCTCCACGCCAGCCCGTCGGCCCGGTAGCCGAGCTCGACGAGGTGCTTGCCGGGCTTCTTCGCGGCGAGCCGCCACGCGAGGCTCGCGCGCTCGCCGGCGCCGGTCGACGGCAGCTTGATGTCGAGCACGTACCCCTCGCGGCGGAGCACCTGGGTGTGCCCGGCCGTGTCGACGACGAGCGACTGATCGTCGACCGCGCGCAGCGTGCCGGTGAGCTCGCCCCTGGTGGTCACGACCGTGATCGGCTGGCCGATCTGCCGCGCGATCATCTCGGTTGGCGTGCGCGCCGCCGGGATGAAGCGCTGGGCGGTGATCGTGACGCCGGCGGGATCCGTCAGATCGCGGACGTGGACCGAGGCGGCGTCGATCGTCGACGGCACCGCGACGCGGACCTCCGCAGCGCCGCCGCCGACGTCGAGCTCGCGCTGCTCGGTGACGAACCCGCCGGTGGTCGCCGCGAATCCGTAGGTCGCGCCGCCGAACTCGTTGGTGGCGAGCGCGTCGGCCCAGATCGTGACGGTGGTCTTGTGCTCGGCGCCGGCGATGCCGGTCAGCGCGCCGAGGGCCACCGCGATGGTGAACGAACGAGACGCCATGCCGCGAGCATACGCGGTCCTTGTGTATAGTGCGGTCCGTGGTGGCCACGTATCCGGGTACGGTGTCTCCGCTGCGGGGCTTGGACCCGTTCGGGGAGGCGGAGCGGGACGTCTGGCACGGGCGGGAGCAAGAGCGCGACGATCTCGCCAAGATGGTGATCGCCGACGGCTTTCGCGCGGGCCTGGTCTACGGCGAGCCGGGAGTCGGCAAGACCTCGCTCGTGCGCGCGGGTCTCATCCCACACCTCCGCGACCACGGCATCGTCGCGCTCGCGTGCGAGGACCTCTCGCAGCCCGCCTACAGCTTCGCGCAGGGCCTGTCGGCGTTCGGCATCCAGCCGCAGCCGAACGAGCTGCCCGCGATGTTCGTCACCCGCGCGGTCGCCAACGCGGTCGCCGGGCAGCAGTTCGTGTTCGTCGTCGACGACGTCGACCTGCTCTGCATGGACGAGCGCGCGTGCGCGGAGCTCGCCGATCTGTTCGCGCGCGTGGTCAGCCGGTCGGGCGGACGCGCGCGCTTCCTGTTCGTGTGCGCCCACGAGCGGATGCACACCCTCGCCGCGCTCGAGCGCAAGACCGGCTCGCTGTTCCCGCCGTCGGCGCGCTACGAGCTGACGCGCCTCACGCCGGGCACCGCGAGCAAGATCCTCGATCGCGTGCTCGCGCTGTCGGGCGTCGCCGCGGATCCGGCGCTCGCCGACGCCATCGTGCAGGGGCTCTCCCACAACACGCCGATGCTCGCCGCGGATCTGCAGATCGCCGCGCTCGCGATGCGCGCGCTGTCGATCTCGAGCCCGCAGGCGCTCGCGCGGATCGGCGGCGCGACCGAGCTGGAGTCGGCGTGGCTCCACGACGCGTGCAAGGCGACCGGCAACTAGCGCTCCGCGCTGCGGCTGTGCGCCGAGCTCGCGGGCCCGAGCGTGATGAGCGTGATGACGCCGCGCGCGGGCGAGCAGATCATCAAGCGGATCAACCTCGATCAGGAGTTCGGCCAGCACGCGCTGATCGTGCTCGAGCAGCGCGGCGTGATCATCCGCGCCGATGCGAGCGGGCAGACGTGGATCCTGCGTCACGAGATCCTCGGGACGCGCGTGCGCGAGCTGACCGCGCCCGCGCGGGCGGCGGCGCGCCAGGCGTTCGAGCTGCTCGGGAGCAAGACCCAGAGCCGGTCGCGCCTCACGCTCAAGGAGCTCCGCAAGCTCAAGACCGAGGGCATCGCGCCGGTCACCCCGGAGGAGCGCGACGTCGTCGCGCGCAGCAAGCGCTACTACATGATGATCGCGGGCGCGATCGCGGCCGTGCCGCTCGTCGTCATCATCATCATCTGGATCTCGATGTCGGGGCGCGTGTTCTTCGACCTCGAGCCGCGCGTCGGTGGCGATCACGTGATGGTGCGCGGCGGGCGCGCCGGGTTGTCGTCGTTCTTCTGGCTGCCGGGCGGGGCGGGCGAGACCGTCGCCGATACCGGCTTCACGCGCGCGATGGTCAAGCCGGAGGAGTGGAAGAAGATCGGCACGCGCGATCTCGGCGCGACCCGCGGCGACTGGAGCGACAACCTCGGCTCGATCATGGCGCCGCAGCTCGCCGGCCTCGTCGAGTACGCGACCACCGGCAACGAGGCGACGCTCGCGGATCTGCGCAAGGCCGCGAAGGAGAACCCCGACGATCTCGCCGAGCTGCTCATCGCGCTGCGGCCGATCGCGCGCGGTGGCGCCGCCGAGGTCGCGCTCGTCGAGGCCGCGCTCGCGATCCCGTCGCCCGCCGTCCAGCGGGCCGCGGTCGCGACGGCGGGCAACGCCGCCCGGCGGCGCGGCGACGTCTACCAGGACACCCTCACCAAGGCGCTGATCTCGAGCGATCCCGAGCTGCGGCGCATCGCGTTCGCGTCGGTGCGCAGCCTCGGCGAGCCGGGGCGGGCGCTGTTCGATGCGGCGCTCAAGCTCGGCCCCGATCAGGCCGCGCGCCGCGAGCTGCTCGTCGAGGTGTCGACCGTGACCGTGGCGACCGACGACGCGCCGTCGTCGGCGAGCGCCGTCGCGGTGCTCTCGGACCCCGAGTCGACCCCGCCGCAGAAGGAGCGGGCCAAGGCGCAGATCCGCGCCGCGCTCGCCAAGGATCCCGCGCCCACCGCGAACGCGTTGACCGCGTTGATCTCGCAGGATCGCGCCCAGCCCGAGGCGCGCGTGTTCGCGATCGAGCTGCTCAACGACCTCGATCCGCTGCCCAAGGTGGCCAACCTCGTCGAGGCGGCGCGCATGGCGAACGCCTCGCGCTCGCCGATCGTGCGCGCGGCCGCCTTGCCGCTCTACGCCAAGGTCGATCCGGTGCGCGCGGGCGGCGAGCTCGCGACGATGCTCGACGACAAGAAGCTCGAGAAGTCGGTGCGCGTGGCGGCGGCGCTCGCGTGGGGCAACGTCGCGGCGAGCAACAAGGAGGCGGTCGCCAACGCGCTCGACCGCATGCTCAAGGACGAGGACGCCGACGTGCGCGCCGCGGCGGCGACCGCGTCGGGTCGCCTCGGGCGCGCGTACCAGGAGCGGCTGATCAAGATGGCGAAGAACGAGGTGTTCACCGTCCGGATCGGCGCCGCGATGGGCCTGGCGAACTCCGCGGAGACCGGCGGGAGCCCGTCGTACGCCGTCGACGGCATCGCCCAGCTGTGGCGCGAGAAGGGGCGGCCGCGGCGCGAGGCGGCGCGGATCTACGCGCACATGGCCCGCAAGAAGCCGCAGTTCGTGACCGAGCTGCTCTACCAGGCCGCGCACGTCGCCGACGATCCGGGCCTGCACCCGATCGGCGTCGAGGGGTTGTGCAACGCCGCGCTCGCCGGGAGCCCGGATGCGCGCCGCAGCCTGGTGCGCTCGCTCGACGACGTCGTCGAGGTCCGCCGCATCGTGATGTCGTGCGTCGCCGACGGCCCCGAGCCCGCCAAGAACGGCTCGGCGATCGCGCTCCGGCTCGTGAAGGATCCCGACAACGGGATCCGCGGGGACGCGGCACGGGTGCTCGCGCTCGCCGCCAGCAAGGGCACCAAGGTCGCGGGCAACGTCGCCGATGCCCTCGTCGGGCTGCTCGACGATCCCGATCGCGACGTCCGCCTCGTGGCGATCCGCGCCGTCGCGGGGATGGGCGCCGATGCGCCCAAGACGACGACCATCGCGATGTCGCGCATGTTCGAGCGCGGCGACGAGGGCGAGAAGCTCGCGCTGCTGCGGACCGCCAAGGCGATCGGCGCGGAGGACGTCCTCGCGCTGGCGATCGCCGATGGCTCGCCGCTCGTGCGCGTGGAGGCGGTCGAGGCGGCGCTCGAGTCGGGGCTGCGCGCGTCGGCGACGCTGTCGGCCGCGCTCGCCGATTCCGATCCCCAGGTGCGCAAGGCCGCGCTCGAGCGGCTCGCGGCCCAGAAGGACAAGGTCGATCCCGCGGTCCTCGACCGCGCGCTCACGCTCGCGGTGCGCGACCCCAACCCCGAGCTGTCCCAGCTCGCGCTCACCACGATCGCGCGCGTCGCCGCCAAGGAATCGGTGCTCGCCCGCCTGCATCGTTCGCTCGGCTCGCGCGCGGAGCGCGAGCGCGCGCAGGCCGCCGCCGCGGCGATCGGCCTCGTCGACCGCGACGCGCAGAGCTCGATCGCGTTGCTCGAGCCGCTGCTCGACGATCCCTCGCACGACGTGCGCGTCGCGATGCTGCCCGCGCTCGGGGCCGCCTACGCCAAGACCAACACGCCGGAGAAGCTCGCCGCCCTGATGACCGACTCCGAGGGCAACGCGATGCGCCGGCTCGTCGCGGCGGCGGCGTTCGTCACGCTCGCGAAGACCGACACCGGCGCCAAGGCCGCCGACGCGGTGCTCGCGAAGATCCGCGCGAACGGCCCGCCGATGGCGACGTTCACCGCCAAGCTCGTCGCGGGCCTGCTGACCGGCAAGGCCGACGGCATGGCGTTCCTGCAAGAGCTCGTCCCCTGAGGCGACGCCCTCAGGGGAGGACCGGAAAGACCGACCAGCGGCGAACCTTGACGGGCTCCGGCAACGCCTTCGACGCGTACACGAGCTCCTCGGCGATCGCGCCCTCGCTCGCGAGGTAGTCGGCGACGCCGGCCGCGCGATAGGTCGTCTCGCTCATCGCGATCTGGTGACCCTCGGCGAGCGCCTGGAGCTTGGCCGCGACGTTCACCGTGCCGCCGAAGAAGTCGGCGTTCGCGTTGAGCCGCACGGCGATGCACGGCCCGGTGTTGAGCGAGATGCGCAGCCGGATCGGCGTGTCCGCGCGCGTCGGATGAAACGTCGTGTGGATCCGGTGCGCCGCGCGCACCGCGTC
>JAPLLF010001190.1 GCA_026387715.1 Pseudomonadota bacterium | reverse complement strand
GTCAACGGGCCGCTACTCCTGTCGGGCCCCGCCGAGCTGGTCTCGGGCACGGGGCGGACGCTCGATCGCTGCGAGAAGACCGCGCTGTGCCGGTGTGGCAACTCGGCCAACAAGCCCTACTGCGATGGCACGCATCGCAAGACCGGGTTCGTCGCGCCCTGATCGTCGTCAACCGTACGTGTTGACGTGCTGGCCCTTGCCCTCGACGTCGGGCGTCGACGGCACCTGCTCGATCAACGCCACCGCGGACTTGCCGTCGGCGCGTTGCTGGTCCTGGGCGACGCGCGCCATCCGGACCGCGTACGCGTTGGCGGGATCGACGCTCGTGACGTTCATATGCTCGTTGGATCGACCGGTCGACCACGGTGACAAGTGGTGAAGCTCGACCGCCCGGATGGCTGCGTTCCAATGGATCCAGTAGGTTGCGCGATGGTCCGGCCATTGCTCCTCACGGGGGACATGAAGCAGCTGATCACGGTCCTGGTCGCGCTCGGGTCGATGGTGGGCGTGGCGTCGGCGTCGACGGATGATGGGTTCGTGGCGGTCGGCACGCTCGTCGGCACCGACGCTGCGCCGTACGCGACGGTGGCGCTCGAGGCTGGTCGTCCCATCTCCACGCACCTCGCCGCACACCTGCAGCTCGCCGGCGGCACGACGTTCAGCTATGGCGACGCCGATACGTACGCGACCGCGCGCGGCGGCCTCGAGGCGACCGGGTGCCTCGCGTCGTCGTTGTGTGCGTTCGCGGGCCTCGACCTCGGCGTGCGCCACGAGGAGTTCGCGGCGTCGCGCTACGACGAGTTGAAGACCACGACCGGCGCGATCGCCGTGCCGCGTGCCGGCATCGACGTCGGCTCGGCGTCGATGCGGTTTCGCGCCACGCTCGGCGTCGTGATCGAGCCGACGGCCGTCGTCGGTGGTGACCTATCGCTCGCGGTCGCCTACCGCTTCTGAGCGCGCGAGGTTCAGAACAGCGGGCGGCCGGCGAACGCCTGGACCAGCGTCCCGACGACGACCGCCGCCTGGGCCACGATCGCCACGAGCATGATCGCCCACCGCGCCGTCGGCGCGATCGGCAACGCGACCAGCAGGTAGCCGAGCAACGGGAGCAGCTGGAAGGCATGGAGCGCGAAGAAGTGCGAGACCCGGAGATCGCCGTGGGTCTTGCTCCACTGGGTCACCGCCATCCCGGCGCCACCGTCGCTTCCACCGACGCTGTGGGCGTTGCGGCCACCCATGCCGAAGCCGGAGATCGCGGCGAGCAGGAACAGCCAGACGCCCGCGCGCCACGCCATCGTGGTCAGGGCGTCGAGGCCGCGCAGCGGCCGCACCGTCGCGAGGATCGCGACCACGATCATCGCGAGGGTCAGCACCGCGATCGTCGTGCCCATCAGGTTCCACAGCGCCGCGTCGAGCGGCGTCGCCCGGTTGAAGTGCGAGCTGCGCCCCCGCAGCGCCTGGATCACGATCGGCACGAGCTCGAGCACGAGGCACGCGATCAACACCCAGCCGAGCCCGAGCCGGACGCTCGACGCGAACGACAGCCGCGGCAGCAGCACCGCGAGCGAGCCGAGCATCATCGTCGTGGCCACCGCGAACTTGAGCGGCTTGACGGCGGGGTGGACGCCGCCGATCGGCGTGGCGTGGACGAGCAGCGCGAGCGCGCACAGCACCACCAGCCCGCCGCTCGCCATCGCCCACCCCAGCAACGAGCGGTCGACCTCGCTCATCGCACGTCCCCGACGGTGGCGGGCGCGATCGTCCACGCGGTGCCACCCGTGGCGTCGCGATCGACGACGACGATCCAGCCCGTGGTGGCGATGGCGGGGGTCACCGTGGCCTCCGCGCGAGTGTAGCCGACGAGGTCACCGACCGACGAGAACCACCGATACGCGTGGTCGGGCAGGGCGCCCTCGACGATGAGGCCGGCCTCCACTCCGACGGTCAACGCGATCGCTTGTCGCGTTCCGTCGCGGAGGATCTGGGGTGCCGGCGGGTTGTCTGCGTGGACGCCCAGCGCGACCACCTTGGTCGCCACCAGCGTCGCGTCGGGCGTGGTCAGCGTCAGCGTCAGCGGCACGACGAGCGGTGCGTCGGCG
>JAPLLF010000373.1 GCA_026387715.1 Pseudomonadota bacterium | reverse complement strand
AACGAGCCCAAGCCTCCGAAATCGGCTTATCACTCGCGCCGTCGAGCGTCAACTGGCCCCCCGCAAAGGGGTGCACGTCGCGAACGTGATCGCTTCTTCGGAACGAAACTGGCGCGAGCCTTTCTTGCGAATATAATAGTCGCAAGGAGCCTCCCCATGGTCGAGACGAGCGATGTCCCCGGGCCGGTGCGAACGCTGGCATCCAAGTTGGCGGCGCCGAAGCCGATGCGGCGCGGCTCGGTGTCGGAGCGCTTCGTGAAGTGCAACAAGGCAGGGTGTGCCTGTGCCGAGGATCCGAAGGCGCGGCACGGGCCGTACGTGAGTTGGGTTCGCGGTGTCGGTGGCAAGACCCAGTCGCGGTGGATTTCGGCCGCCCAGGCGACGGAATTGCGGGCGCAGGTCGAGGCTGGGCAGGAGTTTCGCCGGGACCTCGAGTCCTTTTGGCAGGCATGCGAAGCGTGGGCGGACGCCGAGCTTGCTGAGCCCGAGGCGGCCTCTGACGAGGCGGCCAAAAAAGGGGGTTCAATGCGTGCTTCGGTGCGGAAATCGTCGGAGAAGTCGAGGCGCTGATCGGCAAGGGAAGCGGCGGTCAACTCGACTTCGAGGCGGTCGAGACCGCCGTGCGGCGGCGGGCGCTCTCGATTGCCGCCCGTGCCGTCGAGGCTCGCCTCAACGCCGACCACAGTGACCATGTGGGTCCGTTCGCGAAATGCTCGTGCGGCCGGCCGGCTCGGTACGCTGGCCGCCGCCCGAAGACCTTCACGAGTGTGCTTGGGCTGCTGCGGCTCATGCGGGCGTACTACCACTGTGACCCGTGTGAATCGGGGTACTGCCCCCGAGACGTCGATCTCGGTCTGGACGGCGGATCGCTCACACCGGGTGTCCTTCGAATGGTCGGAGCTGTCGGCGCCATGGTCAGCTTTGCAGAGGGGAGTCAGTTGCTGACCGAACTCGCGGGTGTGGATGTCAGTACGAAGCATGTAGAGCGTGCCGCTGAGGCGCTTGGCGCGGAAATAGCGGCTGACGAACTTACGGACACGGAAGCGCGAGACGACGCGACCGCGCTCCCAAACACGCTCTACCTTGGGATGGATGGCACCGGGATCCCGATGCGTGCCGCCGAACTCGACGGCCGGGCTGGCAAACAGGCCGACGGCTCGTCAAGAACCCGCGAAGTGAAGCTCGTGACGGTGTGGAGCGCGGAGAAAACGGATGATGAAGGCGTTCCGGTTCGCGACCACGGTTCGGTGACCTACTCCGCCGCCATCGAGAGCGCAGCGAGTCGCGATGTCGATGCGATGGTTTCACCCTTTGCCGCACGCGTCGATCGAGAGGCCGATCGTAGGGGCTTTTCCAAGGCCAAGAGGCAGGTCGTCATCGGCGATGGCGCTGCTTGGATTTGGCGAATCGCCTCGGAGCAGTTCCCCGAGGCGACCCAGATCGTCGACAGATTTCACGTCAAACAGCACATCAGCGATGTCGCCAAGGACATCTACGGTGCGGGCAGCGAACGCGCCCGGAGTTGGGCAGACGAGCGTAACTGCGAACTCGACGACGGTAAGATCGACGGCATCATCGCCGCCCTCCTAATCCACGCCGGCGCGGAGGACGAGGACAACGAAGCGCGCAAGTGCATGGGTTACCTCGACCGGAACCGCGCGCGAATGGACTACCCCCAGTTCCGAAAGAACGGCCTGTGCACCTCGTCCGGCGTCGTCGAAGCAGGCTGCAAGACGGCCGTCGGAGCACGGACCAAGCGCGCGGGGATGCACTGGACCGTCAATGGCGCAAACGCGATCATCGCACTGCGCTGCGGCCGACTGAGCGGACGATTCGAGGATTTCTGGGAGCGACGTGCTGATGCACGGAAAGCGGCGTGACCGCTGCTATCGCACAATGGCGACGTGCGCCCATGATCATCGTGGCCGAGAACAGCACCGTGTCGACCGGTGGCCAGGGGGTCTCGACGAACCCGGAAGGCACGACGGGCAACGCGGGAAACGGCGCCACGCCGAACTTCTCCCCGAGCTTCAGCTGGGCCAAGCC
>JAPLLF010001054.1 GCA_026387715.1 Pseudomonadota bacterium | reverse complement strand
AGCTGCGCGCGCACGCGCGGGCCGCGCGGATCACCGCGCTGGCCGCGTACCAGGAGGTGCGCCACCTGCGCGACCTCGTGCTGCCGCTCCGCCAGCAGATCGTCGACGAGACGCTGCTGCACTACAACGCGATGGACGCCGATCCGTTCGCGCTGATCGCCGCGCGCCGCGACCTCGCCGACGCCGGCCACCAGTACCTCGAGGCGCTGGCGCACTATCACGCGGCGATGTCGACGGTGGCGGCGCTGCGCCGCGGCGTCGATCTGGAGGCTCGATGACGCTCTCACGACGCAAGCTCCTCGGCGGCTCGCTGGTCGCCGGCGTGGCCGCGCTCGGTCGCAAGGCCGGGGCCGCGCCGACCCCGGCGACGCCAACCGTCCCACCCCCTCCACCCGGCAAGCCCGGCCGCAGCTCGCTCGTCGTTCCGAACGGCTCGATCCTCGCCGCCCAGAAGCGCTCGACGACGCGCGACGGCGCGACGCGCGTCTATCACCTCACCGCCGGCCCGATCAAACACGAGCTCGCGCCGGGGCTCGTGATCGACACGTGGGGCTACAACGGGACGACGCCCGGCCCGGTGATCGAGGCCATCGAGGGCGAGCGCGTCCGGATCTACGTCACCAACCAGCTGCCCGAGGCGACGACGATCCACTGGCACGGCGTGTTCGTCCCCAACGGGATGGACGGCGTCGCCGGGCTCACGCAGCCGGCGATCGCGCCGGGCAAGACGTTCCGCTACGAGTTCGTGTTCGATCGCGCGGGGACGTTCATGTACCACCCGCACGCCGACGAGATGACGCAGATCGCGCTCGGCATGATGGGCATGATCGTGGTGCACCCCCGGCGACCCGATCGGATCGAGCGCGACTACGCGCTGTTCGCCCACGAGATGAAGGTCGCGATCGGCACGCGCCGCGTCGATCCGATGGCGATGAACGACTTCAACGTCCTGACGTTCAACGGCAAGGCGTTCCCCGCGACCGCGCCGCTGGTCGCCGAGGTCGGCGATCGCGTGCGCATCCGGCTGGCGAACCTCGGGCCGATGGATCACCACCCGATCCACCTCCACGGCCATGCCTTCGAGGTCGTCGCCACCGATGGCGGTCCCGTCCCGACCTCCGCGCGGCACCCCGAGACCACGGTGCTCGTGCCGACCGGCACGACGCGCACCGTCGAGTTCGTCGCGAGCCTCGAGGGCGACTGGCCGCTCCACTGCCACATGACGCACCACGCGATGAACCAGATGGGCCACGACGTCGCGAACCTGATCGGCGTCGACACCACCGGGCTCGACGCGAAGCTCGGCCGGGTCGTCCCCGGCTACATGACCATGGGCCACGAGGGCATGGGCGAGATGGCGACGATGCGGATGCCGCAGCCCAAGAACGCGATCTCGATGCTCGGTGGCGCCGGGCCGCACGGCATGATCGACATGGGCGGCATGTTCACGATCCTCCAGGTGCGCGCGCGGCTCCCCGCCGATGGGACCGCGCCCGGCTGGTACGCGGCCCCCGCCGACACCGTCGCGGCCGAGGCGACCCCGCAGGACCTCGCGCGCGACGGCATCGTGCTTCCCCGCGGGGGGTGAGCGCGGTCGCGTGGGAAAGGGTTGGGCTATACTTCGCCCGATGGTGGTCCGTGGCGTGGTGGTGGTGGTGGTGGCGCTCTTCACCGGGTGCGGGTTGCCCGGCATCGAGAAGTTCGCGCAGCGTGACGCCGGGATCGATGCGCCCGACGCGCCACCCGATGCGCCCCCCGACGCCCCGCCCGATGCCAACCTCGACGCGTCGCTGCCGGCGGATGGGCGTCCCGACGCGCCACGACCACGCGACGCGGCACCGTTCGCGGACGCCGCGGTCGACGCGCCCGACGCCGCCCCCGACGCGCCCCCCGATGCGCCGCCGGGACCGTGTGGCCTCCCTGCGCTCGAGCTCACCGTCGCCACCCTCGCGGGCTGCACCGACCCCGGCACGAGCGACGGCCCGCGCGAGCTCGCGCGGTTCTGGAACCCGGTCAACGCGCTGACCTCGCCGACCGGCATCACGTTCGTCGCCGACTTCGACTCGAGCCGGTTGCGCGCGATCGACCCGCTCGGGACCACGACCACGCTGTTCCAGCAGTCCAACTTCATCCGCCCGTTCGGCATGGCGCTCGCGCCGGCGGGCAAGCTCTACGTCCAGACCGACGGCAACGACTTCGGCTCGCTGAGCGCCGCGACCGGCACGATCTGGCGGCTCGACGTCGCGACCGGGGCGGCCTCCGTGATCGCCCGCAACCTGGGACGTCCCCGCGGCCTGCTCGCGCTCCCCGACGGACGCCTCGTGCTGTCCGACTTCGTCCACCACGTCGTCGGGTTGCTCGATTCGATGACGGGGAGCTACTCGATCCTCGCGGGCGCCCCCGACACGCCCGGCGACGTCACCGGGACCGGCGCCGACGTGCGGCTCCACGCGCCGTACGACATCGTCATGCTGCCCGACCTCGGCAACATCGTCGTCGCCGATCGCGACCACCACCGGCTCCGCCAGATCCGCCTGAGCGATGGCCAGACGACCGACTTCGCCGGGAGCGGGGTGAGCGGCCACCTCGACGGCCCGGTCGCCGACGCGATGTTCGAAGCCCCGCAGGGGCTGGCGGTCGGTCCCGACGGGGCGATCTACGTCTCCGACGTCAGCAGCCATCGCGTCCGCCGCATCCGCGACGGCTACGTCATCACGATCGCGGGCGACGGTGTTGGCGACTGGCTCGACGCGGCCGACCCGCTGGCGGCGCGGTTCTACAGCATGGAGGGGATCGACATCTCCGCCGACGGCGCCACGCTCGTGATCGCCGACGGCAACCAGGGCGACGCCGCCGCCGCGCATCACGTGCGGATCGTCCATCTCGATGATCCATCGATCCCGACGAACCCCACGCGCACGCGCACGTCGCAGCGCCCGCAAGCCAACACGTTCCCGCAGCTCGGGCGCGTGGGCCTCACCGCGGCGATCCGCGTCCTGATCGCGCGCTGATCTACTTCGCCTACTTCGCCTATTTCGCCTATTTCGCGCCGCAGCGCGGCAGCCCGGCCGGCACGGCCATCTGGAACTTCTCGTCCTCGATCGGCTTGTTGAGCTCGCGGTCCTTCCACTCGACCTGCAGGTCGGCCTTCTCCTGCGGCGACACCAGCTTCGACTTCGCCGGCACGCGATGCTTCTTGCCCGCCACGTCGGTGACGTCGCCGAAGTCGCGGTTCTCCACCGACCACAGCAACGTGCCATCGGGCCCCATCAGCTTGCTCTCGACGACGTCCCACCGGCCCTCGCGCGTGTCGATCACCAGCGACTGCTTGCCCGCGGCCGACGCCAGCTCGACGACCTCGGCGCCCCGCGCGGGATCCCACGTCACGGTGCCCTTGGCGTCCGCGATCACCGGCGGCGTCCCGAGCGCCAGCGCGACGAAGTCCTCGGGCGCGAGCTCGACGCGGAGGAACGTGCCGATCGACGTGCGGTCGCACGGCCCCGTGAGCTGACAGTTGTTCTGCTTGTCGACGAACGCGAAGTCGTGGCCGTCGCAGGCCATGTCGACGATGGTGTCGCCGCCCGCGGGCGACAGCGCCGCGAACCGCACGTGGGCGCCGGGCTTGCCCATCACGAGCACGTCGCCCTTCACGCGGTCCTTGCCCAGCCAGTAGTCCATCACGCTCGCGCCGGTGAACGAGCTCAGCGCGGCGCGCTTGGCGGCGAGCCGGGCGACGACGTCGTCGACGCTGGGGGCCGGGCTGGTCCGCACGTAGCCGCCCTTGCCCGGACAGCCGGCGAACGCGAGCAGGAGCATGGTCGGCAACGCGAAGCGGGTCATACCAACTGTGCTAGCAGAAACGCCCACGCATCGGCGACGCGCTCGACGGCAGACTTCACATCATCGGCGCCACCGTGACCGGCGTTACGCTCGATGCGCAGGAGGATCGGCGCGACCCCGGTCGTCGCGTGCTGCAGCGCCGCGGCGAGCTTGCGCGCGTGCAGCGGGTCGACGCGGTCGTCGTGATCCGAGCTGTCGAACAGGATCGCCGGGTACGCCACCGGGCCGGCGTCGACCGCGACGCGATACGGCGAGTAGGCGTACAGCGCCGGAAACTGCGCCGCGTCGTCGGGGTTGCCGTACTCCGGCACCCACGTCTTGCCCGATCCCGACAGGTGGAACCGCAGCATGTCGAGCAGCGGGACCGCGCAGATCACGGCCGCGACCAGCTCGGGGCGCTGCGTGACCAGCGCGCCGGTGAGCAGCCCGCCGTTGCTGCCGCCCTGCACCGCGAGGCGCGCCGGCGACGTCCACCGCTGGGCGATCAGGTAGTCGGCCGCGGCGATGAAGTCGTCGAACACGTTCTGCTTGTGCTCGAGCATGCCCGCGCGATGCCACGCCTCGCCGTACTCACCACCGCCGCGCAGGTTCGGGATCGCCAGCATGCCGCCCTGCTCGAGCCACACGATGCGCGACGACGAGAACCCCGGCGTGAGGCTGACGTTGAAGCCGCCGTAGCCGTACAGGATCGTCGGGTTTCGGCCATCCCGGGCGGCGTCCTTGCGGCGGATCAGGAACATCGAGATCGAGGTGCCGTCCTTCGACGGATAGAACACCTGCTCGGTCACGTAGGCCGACGCGTCGATCGGCAGCGTGATGCGCGCCCACTCGTCGACCTGGCCGGTCGCGATCGACGTCTTGTAGATGATCTGCGGCTCGGTGAACGACGTGAACGAGAAGTAGCCGGTGTCCTCGTCCTGGTTGCCCGCGATGCCGCTCGCCGTGCCGATGCCCGGCAACGCGAGCGTGCGGATCGGCGTGCCATCGAGCGCGCGGACCTCGAGCACGCTCGCCGCGTTGCGCAGGTACGACAGCGTGAGCTTGCCGCCGACGATGCCGAACCCGTCGATCGGCGTGTCGCACGTCGCGACGATCTCCTGCCACGCCCCCGGCAGCTTCGCCGCGTGCGCCACGGCGTCGACGCGCACCATGCGGTAGTTCGGCGCGTCCGCGTTGGTCCGCAGGTAGATCGCGTCCGCGTAGAACTCGAGGTCGTAGGTCGCGGCCGTGCCCTCGACGAGGGTGATCCACGGCGCGTCCGGGTCGCGCGCGTCGCGATAGTAGAGGTCGGTCGAGTTCCAGCCGTGCTGGACCGCGACGTAGAGCCAGTGACCATCCTCGGACAGGCCGCCCCCGAGGAAGGTCTCGGCGCTGCCGGTCGCGGGATAGATCACGGGGTCGTGGGCGGCGTCGCTGCCGAGCGCGTGGAAGCGCACCTCGTCGAAGCCCGGGCGCGCCGCGATCGTGACCTCGCCGCCGATCGGCGGGACCCACGTGTAATAGAACCCGGTCGCCGCCGGGTTCCACGAGCCGAGGCCGTACTTGGTGCCCTCGATCCGGTCGGGGAGCACCCGGCCGGTCGCGACCTCCATCACCTCGGTGACGCTCTCGTCGGAGTTGTGCGCGCTGACCTGGTAGGCGACGTAGCGGCCGTCGCGGCTCGTCAGCGTGCCGTGCAGGCTCTTGCTGCCGTCGGCGCTCCACGCGTTGGGATCGAGGAGGACCGTCTCGGCGCCGGCCTCGCCCTGCTTCCAGTACACGACCGCCTTCTCCTTGTCGGCGTGCTTGCGCGAATAGAAGTAGCGCCCCTGGCGGTGCGTCGGCGCGCTGATCGAGTCGAAGTAGAACAGCTGCTTGAGGCGCGCGACGAGCGCGGGGCGCGCGGGCAGCTGCGCGAGGG
The DNA here is from genome assembly GCA_026387715.1 of Pseudomonadota bacterium. Lineage (GTDB taxonomy): Bacteria > Myxococcota_A > Polyangia > Haliangiales > Haliangiaceae > JABFXX01. The sequence continues at coordinate 1,496 of JAPLLF010001054.1, read as the reverse complement.
CGGCGCGCGCGTGGGTGTCCTGCGCGGTCATCCACGCCTGCACCTCGGGCGCGTGCTCGTCCTCGAGCCAGCGGTACGGATCGGCGATCGTCTTGCCGTGGATCGTCTGGGTGACCGGGATCGCGGGGGTCGGCGGGGGCTGGGTCATCGGCTGTACTGCGGGAGGTCGATGCGCCAGCGACCGTCGACGCGCTGGAGCTCCATGCGCGCGCGCCCGGCAGGCGACACGACCTCGACGATCGCGTGGTCGGAGCGCTCCTCGATCACGGTGATGTCGGTCGGCGTCGCGATGTGCTCGGCGTTGCCGATCGAGATCAGATCCTTCGCGGTGTAGCGGATGCTCGCGCCGACCAGGTCGGTCGCGCGACGGGCCTCGGCCTCGAGCCGTTGCCGGGTCGTCGGCGCGAGCAGCTGGAACACGAGGTCACGATCGCCAGCCTTCGCGGCCTGGAGCAGATCGCCGACGGTCGCCTCGGGTCCCGGCTCGGCGACCCGACAGCTCCGACCGGCCACGGCCGCGGCGAGCGCCATCGCGGCGAGCGCGCTGCCGACCGCGGCCACCGTGGATCGTCGCGACGAGATCGCGAGCGCCATCAGGAGACCTCACCAGCACGGCATCGGCGTTGCACATCCGATCGACCAGCGATGAACGACCGGATGCCCTGGCCCACGGTTTTCATCGCCGTTCTGTGTACTTGTGAGCGCGAATCCCGTCAACTACACTTGTGAATCCTTTGACTTGGCGTGAGTCCAAGCATCGGTAAGAGGAGGCTCGAATGCGTGTACCTACATTGGCGAAACTGCTCGGTGGTCTTGGTCTGGTCCTCGCGACCCAGGCCTGTGTCGTCCGTGAGGCACGCCCTGTGAACCGCGGTTACGACTACGGGTATCGCCCTGGATACACCGCGAGCGTCACCGTCGGCCAGCCGAACCCCTACTACGTGTCGAGCATGCCGCCGGAGCCGCTCTACGAGCAGATGACCGCGTCGCCGGGCTACGGCTACGTGTGGATCGACGGCTACTGGCACTGGAACTCCTACGAGTGGGTGTGGGTCAGCGGCCGCTGGGAGCGCGAGCAACAGGGCTACGTCTACATCCAGCCGTACTACACGTACGTCGACCAGCGGTACGTCTACACGCCGGGCTACTGGACCCCGCCGACCCGCGTGCCGTCGGGCTGGAACGTCCGCGACCACCGCGACGGACGGCCGACCGTCTATCAGCCTCCCGGTGGTGGCTATCAGCCCCCGGGTGGCTATCAGCCTCCGGGTGGCTATCAGCCTCCGGGCGGCAACCGCCCGCCGCCGTATCACCCGCCGACGACGACGCAGCCGCCCTACCAGCCGCCGGGTCAGGTCCCGCCGGGTGGCGTCTACCAACCGCCGCGTCCCCCGGTCAGCCAGCCGCCGGTCTATCAGCCGCCGGGTCAGGTCCCACCGGGCCAGCTGTCCCCTCCGGGTCGCCCGATGCCGCCGGGCCGTCCGCCGAGCACCGAT
>JAPLLF010001162.1 GCA_026387715.1 Pseudomonadota bacterium | reverse complement strand
GCACGACGACGATCGGCAACCGCTTCACGTGGACCGCACCGGCGACGGCGCAGTCCGTCAACGTGACGTTCGCGGCGGGTGGTCAGGAAGTTCCGACGACGATGCAGGTGCGTGCGCCGCACACGGTGAGCTTCACGCGTGCGGGCACCCCGGATGCGTTCGGCCCCGGCATCGCGGGCGCGGGCATGCACCTCATGGTGTCGTTCGGCCCGTACGCGGTCTCGTTCCAGAACCTGCAGTGGCGCGAGGTCGCGGGGCCGGGCTCGCAGCCCCATGGCTACTTCGAGGGACGGTCGCTGCCGGAGCATACCCCCGAGCGCGCGTGGCTCAACATCGACAGCTCCAATCGTATCGGCGGCGATCACGCATCCTTCAGCGGGATCCCCGGACCGTGGGGCCGGTCGGGTTCCTACCGCTGGGTGATCCCGAACGAATACCGGGTACCGGGTGAGTCGGCCGCCCAGCACTTCACGGACGTCAACCAGATCTGCACGCTCGACGGACCGCCGAACGCCGGTCGCGTGACCGTGAGCAAGGCGGATACGCACGGTGGTGGCCTCACCGCGTCGACGACACGCGCCATCACCCCCGTCGCAGCCGCGGCCGCGCCAGCTGCCGCGGCTCCGACCACGCGTATCGGTGGTCGTGGGACCGGATTCGCTGGCGTCGGGACCGGAGAAGGATCCCCTGCCGACACGGCTGCACCTGCCGACAAGCAGGCGGCACCCAGCGGCAAGCCGCCGTCGAAGGCGGACGAACCGGGCAAGCCCAACGCGTCGGGCTCGGGCAAGCAGAAGGCCGCCGACGACACGGCGAAGCCTCAGCAAGGCGCCAAGCCGCCGGTGAAGCCGCCGGCGAAGCCGGCTGGCAAGGGTGCGCCCGGGGCTGTCCCCGCGAACGCCAACGCGCCGAAGCAGGGCGCGGACAAGAACGCCGACGGCGCCGATCTGGGCGTCGCTGCGAAGGGCGGCGACAACAAGGCCGTCGTCGCCAAGCCTGTCGCCTCCGCCGTGCCGGTGACGGCACCGACGGTGTCGCCGGTCCCGCAACTCTCCATCGACGCGCCGAAGGTCACCAAGTCGACCTCGGACAAGTGGGTCAAGGACACGGGCCGTACGCCGGAGGCGCACTTCGCGCAGATCCAGAGCGCGCTCGCGGCCTTCCAGTCTGAGGTGGCCGCCAAGCAGGCCGAGTTGATGGCCTCGTCGGACACCGAGTCGACCAAGGTCGTCGGCGACATCAAGGCGAAGGTCGACACGTTCAAGACGTCGGCGATCGGCGCGGGGCACAACCGGGTCGCGGCCGCGTTCGACGGCATGGGCAAGACGCTCGACGCGTCGGAGAAGAAGGCGATCGCCGACATCGCGACGCACAAGAAGACGGGCGCCGCGCAGATCACGTCGGCGCAGGCGACGCAGAGCAAGGCGCTCGCCGACAAGTTCGCGGCGGCGAAGAAGGCCGACGACGGGCATCGCGCCAAGGCCAAGCCGTTGATCGTCGCGACGATCAACACGTTCGCGGCGGCGATCAAGAAGGACACCGTCACCAAGGCGAAGGCCGACGCGCTCGCGATCGGCGACGCCGCGGCCGCTTCGAAGAAGCCCGAGTCGTTCGACGGCACCAGCAGCATGGAGGGCGGCCTGCAGTCGCTCACCGAGGACGTCGCCAAGCAGAAGCTCAAGGATCACGGCAAGCAGCTCGGCGACAAGTACGAGTCGCAGCTCAAGGGCTTCGGCGAGAACGTCGAGACGAAGGCCGACGAGATGATCACGAAGTCGCTCGAGCCCGCGAAGCTCGAGCTGACCCTCGCGCTCGACGTCGCCGACAAGGCGTCGAAGGGTGGCATGGACGTCGCGGCCAAGACGGCGACGTCGAACCTCGAGTCCCAGGAGAAGACCGCGACGAAGGCCGTCGTCGATGCGAAGGCGTCGACGCAGAAGCGCGTCGCGGACGAGAAGAAGACCGCGCTCGAGCTGGCCGACAAGTCCGGGGCGGAGTTCGCCGACAACACGACCGCGGCCGGCACCGAGCTGTCCGATCGGATCAAGAAGAAGGTCGCCGAGGACGCCGCCGGCTACGGCAAGCTCGTCGGCGACATCCAGAAGGGCCTCAAGCACGGCGGCCCGTTCAAGTTCGAGGCGATCGAGCCCAAGCTCGTGGCCGCGAAGGCCCAGCTCGCCGAGATGCACGCCGGGAACGTGGCGGGGTTGACCAAGATGGTCACCGACGGCACCAAGGACCTCGGTGAGTCGCTGGGCAAGCTCGAGATCACGTACAGCGACGCCATCAAGGAGCGCGAGGCCGACGCCAAGAAGCTCGACGGCTCGATCGCGACCGAGATGGGCAAGGGCGCGGCCGACATGGGCGCGGCGCTCGGTTCGATCGCGACCACGTTCAGCACGACGGCGCAGGCCGAGACCAAGAAGATCGACAGCGCGGTCGCCGAGTTCAACGTGTCGGCGACGACCCTGCTCACCAACTTCGACAAGCAGGTCAAGGAGCAGCTCACGCTCGCGAACCAGAAGCTCGACGCCGAGCTCGCGGCCAACCTCGTGCCGAAGAAGTTCGAGGAGGACGCCAACCCCGAGATCCGCAAGGCGGTCGGGGCGAAGCAGAAGGCGCTCGGCAAGGACGCCTCGGGGCTCCGCGACGCGATGGACGGGTGGGGGACCGACGAGAACAAGATCTACGGGATCATGCGGAAGTGCTCGTACGGCGAGATCGAGTACCTCGAGGCCTCGTACAACGAGCATTACCCGGAGCGCGCCAAGGGTGCGAACCGTCCGCTGCGCGCCGATCTCGACGACGAGATGAGCGGCAACGAGCTCAAGATCGCGCTCGCCTACCTCGATCACGATCGCAAGGCCGCGATCAAGCTCGAGCTCGACGACTCGTGTCACTGGTACAACGACGACGAGGCGCGCATCGAGGAGGTGCTGCGCTCGGCGAGCGAGGAGGAGATCACGTATCTCAACACCGACGCGTCGGCGAAGAAGATCGTCGCGGATACGCGCTCGGCGCTCGGCGGTTGCGATCTCGACACGATGGACGCGCTGCTCGATCAGTCCATCAAGACCAAGGAGGAGCGCGCGACCAAGGCCAACGCGATCCGGCTGTACGACGCGATGCACGGCGTGGGCACCGACGAGGCGAAGGTCAAGCAGATCCTCGAGGGCGCCGCGACCAAGGAGGAGCGCGACGCGCTCCGCGCGCAGTTCAACAAGTACGCGACCTCGGACAAGAACTTCTACGCGTCGGCGCAAGAGGGCTGGCTGGGTAACCAGGGCAAGGACGCCCTCGACTCGGCGCTCGACGAGGAGTTCAGCGGCGGCGAGAAGACCCTCGTCCAGGTGATGGCGAAGTCGGATCGCGACGAGCAAGAGCTCAAGATGGCCAAGGCCATCGACGCGGTCGACGGCATCGGCACCAACGAGGAGGCCCTGTTCGACTCGCTCGACGACGACAAGTACAACGAGAAGTGGGTGCTCGCGAAGGAGGCCGCCAAGAGCGGTGATCCGGCGGCGATCGCCGCGCTCAAGAAGCTCGAGGAGGAGCACGAGTCCGAGCTCGACAAGAAGCTCAAGGGCCTCGGCTCCGAGGGTGTGCAGAGCCTGATCGACGGCGACATGTCCAAGTCGCAGTTCACGTACCAGGAGCTGCTCGACGGCAAGTACAAGGACCCGGCTCGCGGCGTGTTCGACAAGGCCGCGGCCATGACGCGCCTCAAGTCGCCACAGATCCCCAACCCGCTCGAGTGGATGGTCGCGCAGCGCAAGCTGCAGACCGGCGCCGCCGAGCCCGAGCTCCTGCTCGCCTATGCATGCTACGGCGACGGCACCAACGAGGACCTGATCAAGAAGGTGCTCGCCCCGGGGGGCGACGTGAAGAGCCGCGGCGCGATCAAGGAGATCCGCGACGCGTTCCAGCGCGTGTGGAGCGAGCCGCTCACGGCGCGCGACGAGCTCGAGGCGTGTGACTTCTCGTTCCCGTCACCGGGCGGCCTGCTCGAGGACGAGCTCTCCGGCAAGGACTGGAACCAGATCCGCGTGTTCCTGTGCGGCAAGCCCGAGACGCCGGAGCAGCTCAAGTACGTCGGCAAGCTGCAGGCGAAGTTCGCCACGAGCGGCCTGATCGGCGGCGCGCTGATGGATCTCGGCGAGGCCGTCGGCTTCACCGAGGCCAAGACCACCCTCCAGAACACCGACAAGCGGTTCGACGCGAAGTACGCCGAGCTCGACGCGGCGTTCAAGGCGGATCCGGCCAACAAGGGCAAGGACTTCGGCAAGGCGAAGCTGTCCGAGATCATCGCGATCGGCGGCGAGCAGCTCGAGCGCTACGCGGAGTACCTCGCGCAGGACGCCGACGCGTACAGCAAGGCGCTGTCGTCGGTCGTCGACACGCTGTGCACGGTGCTCGAGATCGTCGGCGGCATCATCCTCACCGTGGTGACGGCGGGCACGGCCTCGCCGGTGCTCGCGGCGGTGATCGGCAACCTGATCATCGCGGGCACGACGATCGCGCTCAAGGCCGCCGCGCTCGGCGACAACTATGGCGCGGCGGAGCTCGGCGCGGATGTCATCAAGGCGATCGGCACCGCGGGCTTCGCGGGCCTCGGCGAGGTCAAGGCGCTCAAGACGTTGACCGACGCCGCCGGCAAGAAGGCCGCCGGCGCGCTGTTCACGACGATCAAGGACGGCGTGAACGTGGGCGGCGGGCGCCTCGTGGGCACCACGATCGAGTTCGGCCCCAAGGCGGTCGAGAACGTCTCGAAGATCGTCGCGGCCGGCACGAAGAACGTGATCATCAGCACCGGCCAGGAGATCTACAACACCGTCACCGACGAGAAGACCTACGACAAGAAGCTCGGCGAGGCGCTGTGGGGCGAGGACTCGCTCGGCGCGAGGCTCGTCAAGGGCATCCCGAAGGCGTTCGTCGAGGGCGCGGTCAAGCAGTACATCGACGAGGCCGCGGGCACGTCGAACATGGACAACAAGGGGCGGATGAAGCATCCGCTCGGGAACATGATCGGCAACGCGATGTCCGACATGGGCTCGAACATCGCCGGCTTCTTCGTCTACGTCGACAACTACAAGGACGCGGAGGGCTTCTGGAAGGAGCTCCTCAAGTCGACGGCGACCAAGACCGTCGGTGGGTTCTTCACCGGCTACGGCATGCACAAGGCGCGCGCCAAGAAGACCGCGCGCGACTTCTTGAACGGTGAGATGACGCCCGAGGGCCTCAAGGAGATGCTCAAGGTCCTCGATCACCAGGAACAGAAGGAGCTCGCCGACTTCGTGAAGAAGCACGGCACGCCGGCGCAGTTCGATGCGATGCCGGAGGAGTTCAAGACCGCGACGGGCAAGCCGCCGGTGGTGGTGGACCCGACCACGACGACGAAGAAGCCCGTGGGCGAGGTCGATCCGCTCGTCGCCGACGCCAAGAAGAAGCAGGACGAGCTGGACGCCGCCGCCGCCAAGAAGAAGCAGGACGAGCACGACGCGGCGACCAAGAAGGCCAAGGACGACGCCGACGCCGAAGCCGCGCGCTTGAAGAAGGAGCCGGCGAAGAAGGAGGGCGACGAGGAGGTCGACGGCAAGAAGAAGCCGGTCGTCCACGACGAGGAGGAGGCCAAGAAGAAGGCGGGCGTCAAGGAGGACGAGGAGGCCAAGAAGAAGGTCGTCGCCGACGAGGATCCGACCAAGAAGGCCGCGGTCGACGACGAACACGCCAAGAAGGCGGCGCTGCACGAGCCGCAGCTCGACGCGAGCGGCAACATCGCGGCGAAGAAGCCCGGCGTGAAGCTGCCCGACGCTGGCGATCGCCAGAACGTCCCGCACGAGGTCCCGGTCGATAAGGCCGAGCTCCTCGCGCTCGTCAAGAAGCTCCACCCCGACCTGATCGCCAAGTACGAGGCGAAGGCGAAGTCCGACAGCGGCCCCGCGTTCGACGCGCTGATCGCTGAGCTCGAGACGCTCAAGCCGGGCTCGCTCGGCAAGGTGAAGGGCGACGACGAGAAGACCGCGGTGAACGCCAAGCGCGACGCCGAGATCCTCAAGACGTGGACGGACACGGCCGGGGAGCAGAGCAAGAAGTTCGGCAACGAGGCCGATCTCCGCGTGATCTACAACGACATCGAGAAGAACTACTTCCACGTCTGGGAGAAGCAGATCGCGCACCTCCCGAAGGAGACGCAGGCGCGGATGCTCCACATGTATCGCGAGGAGCTCAAGGACTACATCCGTACGCTGATGTCGGACGACAAGTCCAAGCGCGTGCTGTACCTGCGCGATCGCGCGGTGTACGGCAGCGAGCGGGGGCCGCGGTTCGATGCGCTCGTCGATAACGCGCTCGCCGACCAGAAGGTCAACGGCGATCCGGAAGCGGCCTACCAGAAGGTCATGGACGACGCCAAGCGTTCGAACAAGGGCGTCAACAAGAACACGACCGGCAGCGAGGACGGCTTGAAGAAGCCGACCACGCTCACGGCCGAGGAGCAGAAGAAGGCCCAGGCGGCCGTCGAAGAGCAGGTTCGCCATCTCGACGAGCTCACGAAGAAGATCGCGGCGTCGAGCGGTGAGGACCAGGTCAAGCACCAGGCCGAGCTCGACGCGCTGAAGAAGGATCCGACGTGGAAGAGCGCGGTCGAACTCCACGAGCTGTTCGAGAAGGCACCCGTCGCCAAGCAGCAAGAGGGTGACGCCAAGCGCCGCGCCGAGATCCACCTCGGCGGGGACAAGCCGGCGGAGAAGCCGACGGTGCACGAGGCCGGGCTCCGCGGCGAACTCGACGAGATCTGGGAGCTCCGCGGCAAGCTGGGCAAGCCCGAGGATGCCCCCGGCGCGCACGCCGAGCTCAAGGCCAAGCTCGCGGCCAAGCAGGCCGATCTCGACGCGAAGCTGAAGGACCCGAGCCAGAAGGAAGCGCTCCTCGATCCCCACGTCGTGTTCGCGCTCGCGCGCGAGGCGTCGACCAAGGCGCAGGATCACTCGGCCGCGCTCAAGGACTTTCTGTCGACCAACATCGAGGGCGTGCGCGCGGCGCAGGATCAATCGCGCCAGGGCGCGAACCCCGAGCTACGCGCCAAGCGCGAGGTCTTCGAGCGCGCGCTCGCGCTGGCGGTCCTCAACGACGGTGCGATCAAGAAGCAGGTCGACGCCAACCTCGACACGATGTGCGAGAAGGCGCTCGACTACATCACCAAGAGCCGCGCCGAGCACGAGCGAGCCGAGGGGCTCGCGGCGCTCGGCATGAAGTCGAGCTCCGGGTACGCGGGTGCGGTGCTGGCCGGCGACGACACGGCGGCGAACAGCAAGGTCATGATGGACGTGCTCAAGAGCGGCAACGCGCGCGAGCGGATGATCGCGCTCGGCAAGTTCGCGGAGCTGGTCGCCGGCGACATGCTCAACAGCCCGTCGAAGTTCGACAAGGTGGCGGCCGCGTCGGCGAACGGCGCCGGCAAGCCGGGCGAGTTCACGGCGGCGGACGTCGAGGCCTACCGCACGCGCATGGAGCAGTTCAAGAAGGACAAGGGCTACACGGGCGCGCAGGGCGAGGCGGTTCCGGGGACCGGCGACTTCTTGAAGCCGCTCAGCACCGAGAAGAAGGGCTCGCAGAAGGAGTACCAGACCACCAAGGGTCAGGAGATGGACACCAAGCTCCCGAGCGTCCACGTGGACGACGCGGAGTCGTTCTTCCCGGGCGGCGGCAAGGAGAAGAAGCCGGGCTCGGGCCTCAC
>JAPLLF010001265.1 GCA_026387715.1 Pseudomonadota bacterium | reverse complement strand
GGAGGATCGCCGCAGAGGCTCCGTACTGCTCGGGGCTTGCTGACCATCCGTGCTCGCGATGCAGCGCCTCGAAGGCGATCCGTGGATCTACAACCCCGACGTGACCGAGAAGCTCGGCGTCGGGTGCACGCTCGTCGTGCTCGGCTCGACCGAGCAGGTGACGGCGCTACGTAACGAAGCGGCATGATGAGGCCATGATGCGACCGCGCCTGTCGGTCGTGGTGCGGTCGTACAACCGGCTGCCGGCGCTCGCCGAGTTGCTCGGCGCGCTGCTGGCGCAGGATCACGACGACTTCGAGATCGTCGTCATCGAGCAGAGCACCGTGCGACTCCCCGCCGAGGTCGCACGGATCGACGAGCTCGCCGCGGACCCACGGGTCAAGCTGCACCGGCATCCGCCGCTCGGGGGCCCGGGCGCGCGCAACGCCGGCGTGCGCGCCGCCGCGGGCGACCTGCTGGTGTTCATCGACGACGACGACCTGCCGGCGAGCCGCGACTGGCTGCGCAAGCACGAGGCGAACTTCGCCGATCCATCCTGCCTCGGCGTGACCGGGCGCTTCGTCGACGAGCACGGCGATGCCAAGCCGTACGTGAACTCCGCGCGCGCGCGGCGCGACGTGCTGTCGTTCAACGTCCTCAAGTGGCAGCGCGTCTACGCGCGCACCGACGTCAAGAAGCGGGTCGCGTCGCTGATGGGCGGCAACGCCGCGATCCGCCGGACGACGCTCGAGCGGTTCGGGCTGTGGGACGAGTGCACCCCGATCGAGGACGAGCCGTCGCTGTCGTATCGCATCGCGGCCGAGAAGCAGGACGACGAGTACCTGCTGTTCGACCCCGACGTCGGGATGATCCGTCGGCTCGACGTGCCGGGCGGCATGGCGAAGCGCACGCTGTCCGGACCCGCGTACGCCAAGCGCGTGTTCACGTTTCTCCACAACGTCGTCGCGCACTACTTCCCGGTGCGCTTCGCGCTGCTGTACCCGCTCTACGTCGGGTTCGTGTGGTTCCACGTCGTCCAGTGGATCGTGTCCGACTCCAAGCGGCACGTGACGCTCGCGCAGCGCGCCGTCGGTGTCCTCGGGTTCACGCTCGCCTTGCCGCCGCTGTGGGCGTACTGGGTGGTCGAGCTGTGGGCGAAGCGGCTGACCACAGGCTTCCCCACCCACCGGCCGATGCTGGCGCCGCGGGCCGCTCCTACTGCTTAGGGCGCTTGCCGTTGGCGCAGCGCTCGATGGCGGCGTCGAGCGAGTCGAGGGCGCGGTGACAGCGGACCGCGATCGACTGCGCCGCCTTGGGGTCCGGCGTGGCCTTCGCGCTCGCGGCGAAGTCGTTCCGGGCGTGCGCGATCCAGAAGTCGAGCGTCTCGGTCTCGTCCTCCTCGATGTTGGGGCACGCCTTCCAGCGCTCCATCGCGCCGATCATCTTGCCGCACTCGTCGGCCATGGTTCCGACGACGATCTCGGACTCGGGCGGGATCGGGGGCCCGGGCGCGACGGGATTCTCGTGCCGGCACGCGAAGATCGAGACCGACAGCGAAATCGTTGCGAACAGGCTCGGGAGTGGCGGGCGCATGGGCTAGACAGGGAGGCCCGCGTCTTACCATGACCAGCCAGTTCACCCACCTCCACCTGCACACGCAGTACAGCCTCCTCGACGGCGCGATCCGCGTGAAGGACCTGTTCCCGAAGGTCAAGGAGCTCGGGATGGACACGGTCGCCGTGACCGACCACGGCAACATGTTCGGGGCGATCGACCTCTACACCGAGGCCAAGGCGCACGACGTCAAGCTGGTGTTCGGCTGCGAGACCTACGTCGCGGCGACCGATCGCCAGGACCGTACGAACCGGCGCAACTACCACCTCATCCTGCTCGCGCAGAACGAGGTCGGCTACAAGAACCTCAGCTACCTCAACTCGATGGGGTACCTGGAGGGTTTCTACTACAACCCGCGCATCGACAAGGCGCTGCTCCGCGACCACAGCGAGGGGCTCGTCGGGACGTCGGCGTGTCTCGGCGGCGAGATCGCGCAGACCCTCGAGAAGAACGGCGTCGCTGCCGCCGAGGAGATCGCCAAGGAGTACGCGAGCATGTTCGCGCCCGGCGACTTCTACCTCGAGCTCATGCCGACGCGCACGACCGAGCAGGAGACGCTCAACGGCGAGCTCGTCCGCATGGGCAAGAAGCTCGGCATCCCGCTCGTCGCGACGAACGACTGCCACTACGTGAACCAGACCGACGCCGTCGCCCACGACGTGCTGATGGCGATCCAGACCGGCAAGTCGCTCAAGGACGAGCGCCGCCTCAAGCACGTGGTCGACAGCTACTACATGAAGTCGCCGTCCGAGATGGACGCGCACTTCAAGGACGTTCCGGAGGCGATGGAGAACACCGTCGCCATCGCGAACAAGTGCAACGTCAAGCTCAAGCTCGATCAGACCTACCTGCCGAAGTACCAGGTCCCCGAGGGCGAGACGCTCGACACGTACATCGCGGCGATCATCGAGAAGGGGCTCGAGCGCCGCTTCCGCGAGATGGCCACGCGCGGGTTTCCGTTCGATCCGGATCAGTATCGCGAGCGCTGCCGCACCGAGATGCTCGTCATCCAGAAGATGGGCTTCTCGGGCTACTTCCTGATCGTCTGGGACTTC
>JAPLLF010000593.1 GCA_026387715.1 Pseudomonadota bacterium | reverse complement strand
GCCATCGAGGGCGTGCTGCTCAGCGTCGCCACGGTCGTCACCCCGGTCGCCGCGGCGACGGGGCGCTTCAACGTCACCCCGCAGGGCGGCACCAGCACGCTCGAGATCGACAGCTTCCTGATCGGCAGCAACTTCTCGTATCCGGCCAACCAGACGTTCGCGTCGATCACCGGCGTCTACTCGCAGGTCAACCGCGGCGCCGGGCAGTCGCTCGTCGTCTATCGCGTCACGCCGCGCACGACCGCCGAGCTCGTCACCCCGTAAGCACTCAGCGGACGACGCGCGCCACCGGCAACGTCGGTGGCGGTGGTGGCAGCGCGGCGAGCCGCGCGCGGTGATCGAGCACCCGGGTGACGATCGCGTAGAGCGCCGCAACCGGTGGGATCACGAAGAACACCAGGATGCCCAGCGGCGCCGCGGTCCAGTCGAAGACGTACTGCGCGACGTGCTGGACGTAGGTGAAGTCCCCCCAGTCGAAGTTCAGCTCGAACGTGATCGCGAACACCACGATCCCGAAGATCCAGACGAACGCCGACCACGCGAACAGCATCATCGGCCGCGGCCGGCGCCACACGAGGATCGCCGGGAGCGCCGCCGCGAGCACGAAGCCGACGTAGCTCCACCCGCCCGGGGCCCGGATCTCGACGAGCGCGCCGTGCTCGTACTTCGAGATCCCCGGAAACAACCCGGCGATCATCGACAGCAGGGCGAGCCCCGCCAGGAACAACACGAACCCGCGGATGGCCTTGGTTTCGAACGCGCGACGTTTCTCGCTCATATGGACCTGCTCAGGGTGGCAACGATCGCGCCCGGGCGCGAGGTAGATCCGGGTGAACCGGCCATACCCGAACGAACTGCGCGTGACGCTTACGGTTTTCGGGCGAGCGCCGACCGACCGTGCGCGTCGAGCCCCTCGCACGCGGCGAGCGTGGCGATGTCGTCGGCGTGGGCGGCCGCGGCCGCCGCCGTGTACTCGATGAGCGACGTCCGCTTGCGGAAGTCGTGGACGCCCAGCGGTGACGCGTAGCGCGCGGCCCCGCCGGTCGGCAGCACGTGGTTGCCACCCGCGAGGTAGTCGCCCGCGGCCTCCGACGCGTACGCGCCGATGAAGATCGCCCCCGACGTCGTGCACCGCGCCGCGACCGCGCGCGCGTCGGCGCACTGCAGCTCGAGGTGCTCCGGCGCGAACCGGTTCGCGTAGGCGATCGCCTCGTCGATCGACGCGACGATCACGACCGCGCCGTGCGTCGCGATCGCGTGCGCGGCGATCGCGCGACGCGGGAGATCGACGAGCTGGCGCTCGACCTCGACGGCGATGAGTTCGGCGAGCGCGGCCGAGGTCGTGACGACCACCGCCCGCGCCTCGCGATCGTGCTCGGCCTGCGCGAGCAGATCGGCGGCCACCCACGCGGCGTTCGCGTCGCCATCGGCGACGACGAGCACCTCGGACGGCCCCGCGATCGAGTCGATGTCGACCTCGCCGTAGACCTGACGCTTGGCCGACGCGACCCACGCGTTGCCGGGGCCGACGATCTTGTCGACGCGCGGCACCGTCGCCGTGCCGTAGGCGAGCGCCGCGACGGCCTGCGCGCCGCCGAGCTCGAACACGCGATCGACGCCGGCGAGCCGCGCCGCGAGCATCGCCTCGGGAGACGCGCCCGGCGTCACCATGACGATCTCGCCCACGCCCGCGACCTTCGCGGGCACCGCGGTCATGAGCACGCTCGACGGATAGCGCGCCGTCCCGCCGGGGACGTAGAGCCCGACGCGCGCGAGCGGCGTGACGCGCAGCTCGAGGCGAACGCCGTCGAGCGTGACGTCGACGTCGGGCTCGCGCTGGTGCGCGTGGAACGCGCGGATGCGCGCCGCGGCGAGCGCGAGCGCGTCCCGCACGCGCGGCGCGACCTCGGCGGCGAGCGCGTCCCACCGTGCGGCCGACACCTCGTAGCTGCCGGTCGACGACGGCTCGCGCTGATCGAACCGGCGCGTGTAGTCGATCACCGCGGCGTCGCCGCGCGTGCGAACGTCGTCGACGATCGCGGCGACCGCGGCGTCGATGTCACCTGCCATGCGCGTCGAGCGATCGAGCAGCGCGTGCGCCCGCTCGGA
>JAPLLF010000687.1 GCA_026387715.1 Pseudomonadota bacterium | reverse complement strand
GACGTGCAGGTCGCGAGCCGCCGCACGTCGTCCTGGCCCATGATCGTGAACGCTGCGGTCGGGCATGGCGGCGCCGCGCGTGGCGGCACGCCACCACAGCCGACGAGCGCGAGCGCGAGCGCGACCGAGACGCTACTTCGTCGTCGGCGCATCGACGACCTCGCCGCGGCACGCGCGCACGTAGCGGCGCACCGCCTCGCCGATCCCGAGGTACAGCGCGTCGGCGAGCAGCGCGTGCCCGATCGAGGCCTCGACGATCTCGGGCACGTCGCGCGCGAGCAGCGGCAAGTTGTGGAGGTCGAGATCGTGGCCCGCGTTGACCGCCATCCCGGCGCGCTTCGCGGCCCGCGCGGTCGCCCCGACCCGCGCGAGCTCGGCTGCTTGCGTGGGCGAGTTGAACGCCGCGGCGTACGGCTCGGTGTAGATCTCGACGCGATCGACCCCGGTCGCCGCCGCGGCGGCCATCATCTCGGGGTTGGCGTCGACGAAGATCGCGGTCCGGATCCCGAGCTTCGACAGGCGCTCGACGATCGGCGCGACGACGTCGTGCTGGCGCGGCAGGTCCCAGCCGTGATCGCTGGTCACCTCGCCGGGGCGCACGGGTACGAGCGTGAACTGCGACACGCGCAGCTCGGCCGCGATCGCGACGAGCTCCTCGCGAGCGTCCCCCTCGAGGTTGAACTCGGCCCCGCGGGCATCGCACAGCGCGCGGAGCGTGCGGACGTCGTCCTGCCGGGCATGGCGGTTGTCACCTCGCCAGTGCAGGGTCAGCCCGTAGGCCCCGGCGTCGAGGCATGCCTCGCCCGCGACCCTCGGGCTCGGGTTCGTGGCACCGCGCGAGTTGCGAAGCAGCGCGACCTTGTTCAGATTGACCGAGAGATGGATCGCCACGCCGCGGGTCATACAACGGAACGTCGCCGCGCGTGCGCCTGATCCGCGGCGACGAGGTCTGCGAGGTGAACCACGAAGGGCTCGTGGTTCGCGACGGACCAGCGACGCGCAGGTTCCTCACGATCGCGCACGCGCGCCGCGCCTACGCCAAGGCGATCGCCGACCGGCTCGCGACCGGCTTCGTCGAGATGCCCGACGCGCACGCCGATCTCGAGGCGCGCGCGGTGTTCGCCGACGAGCTGCTCGAGCGTGGCGACGCGCAGGGCGAGCTGATCGCGATCCAGCTCGCCCTGCGGCAGGCCGCGGATCCGGCGCACCGCGCCCAGCTCGAGCGCCGCCTGCGCGCCCACCTCATCACCTGCCACGACGAGCTCTACGGCGCGCTCGCGCCGCTCGTCCGCAAGCCCGGGCGCGGCGGGCGTACCGGGGCGCGCCCGGCGGCGCTCGAGGTCACGTGGGTCGACGGCTTCGCCGACCAGATCGTCCTCCGTCACGTGGCCGGCAGCGCGCTCCACCAGACCTACGCGGCGATGCGCGCGCTGCCGATCGCGCGCCACGTCACCCGCCTCGTCCTCGGCGAGCCGGGGGATCACAGCTACGTCCAGCTGATCAACACGATGATCGCCGTCGGCGTGCCGCCGCTGCTGCGATCGCTCCAGCTCGGCGTGGACGCACGCGATCCGATCCACGGCGGCGACCTCCGCCCGCTGATCGCCGCGACGCCCGGCCTCGTCGAGCTCGACGTGCACGTCGCGAGCGGCGTGCTCGGGCCGTTCACGTCGTCGACGTTGCGGCGGCTGGTGATCCACGCGATCGATCCGACGCCGGTGCTCGCGTCGACCGCGCCCGCGCTCGTCGACCTCGAGCTCCGCGCGGTCGCCGGATGCGCGACGTTCGCCGAGAAGCTCGCGCGCTCGCCCCTGCTCGCGCGGCTCCAGCGGCTGACGTGCTGGCGCTGCAACCTCGAGGACATCGAGCTCTCGATGTTCGAGCTGCACGGCCGGCGCTTCCGCCATCTCGAGAGCCTCGATCTACGACACAACCGGTTCTCGGCCCGGGCGATCGCCGACGCCCGCGAGGAGCTCCCGAACCTCGTGACCGACCCGCCCGGCTGAGCTAGCTGGCCGACGGCGCCGGGGCCGGCGTCGGCGCGCGGGCCGCGAGGCGCTCGCGCAACGTCGGCACCAGCGCGCCCCCGATCACGCCGAGCCGCGCCACCTGGCCCTCGATGCCGAGCGCGGCGAGGACCTCCGGTGGCTTCGCCGAACCCTCGGCGGTCGCGCGCACGCGCACGCGCAGCAGCGGCCCACGCGCCCAGTCGAGCGCGTCGCACACCTTGTCGCCCGCCTCGCCCGCGACGACCTCGACCTCCAGCACGAGCGCGCGGACGTCGATCGTCTTGGTCGGCTTCTTCGCGTCGTGATCGACCCGCGTGATCGGCGCCGTCGACTTGGCGAGGAACCCCTCCGCCAGCGCGGCGAGCTCGTCCACCGTGCCGCGCGACGGCCGGACGACCAGATCGACGGCGTCGACGAGCTTGCCCAGCGTCGGATCGGGGTGCTTCGCGAGCTTGTGGCCCGCGAGCCGGACGATCGCGACGCTCAGGATCTCGACGCCGGGTGGACAGACCGTGCCCAGCCGATCGCGGACCTCCTCGGGCGTCAACTCGACGCGCGGCGTCTCGTCGGTGGCCTCCCACGTCGCGCACCCGATCGGCGCGTGCTCGAGGTCGATGTCCATCAGCTCGCCGAGCGAGGACACGCCGAGGCCGAGCGCGGGACCGAACACCATGCGCGGCTTCGGCGAGAACCCGCGACTCATCGCCATCGGCAGATCCGCGCGTCGGAAGCTGCGCGACAGCAGGCGGGTGAGATCGAGGTGCCCCAGGAACGCGGCGCGCCCGACCTTGGCGAACCGGATGCGGTACGTCGTGTACGCCGGTCCCGTGCCGACGTAGCCCGCGAGCCGCACCTTCTCCTTGCGGGCGTTGTCACGGTCCTGGGGGTTCATCTCGGCGGGGCTCCCACCGCCGCGCTCCGACACGTCGATCAGCTCGAGATCGTCGACGACGATCGGCGCGCCAACGCGCACCACGCGCTCGGTCGCGCCGAGCGCGCGCAGCGCGACCAGCCGATCGTCGCGCATCATCGCCAGATCGCACGCGACGCCGCAGTCGTAGCAGACGAGCTTGCGCCGATCCGGCTCGGCGTCGGCGAGGTTCGTGTGGTGGATCAGCATGCCGGCGACCTTGCCGCACGGTGGGCTGGCCCGGCCCTTGAGCGCCTTCCTGTACTCGCCGAGCAGGAAGCCGTCCTCGAGCCCGACGTCGATGTGATCCCACGGCAGCCGCGCGGTGATCGGCCGGGTACCGAGGTACGCCGCGGTGTCGACCCCGTGCGTGGCGAGCGCCACGGTCCAGCGCTCGAGCTCGAACAGCTCCTCCCAGCCATCGAACCGCGCCCCCGCCCGCCACACGCTCTCGATCACGTCCGCGAGCCGGCGATCGCCACGCGCCAGCAGGCCCTCGACGAACGAGATGCCGCTGTGGTGATGGCGCAGCTTGAGACCCGGCTCCAGCTGCGCCCGCCCGATCCGATCGGGGCGCGTCGACGCGGTGTCGCGCAGCACGAGCTGCTTGCGGAGGATCTCGGCCTCGGGATCCTGCGCGCACCACTGGAGCGGCGTGTGCGGCTTGGGCACGTGCGAGCTGACCGACACCGTGACCTCGGCGCGCGAGCCGACGAGGCCCTTGCCGATCCGCAGCATGCGAATGCCGGTCTCGACGATGCCACGCACGTCCGCGTCGTCCTCGGTCGGCAGCCCGATCATGAAGTACAGCTTGAGGCGATGCCAGCCCCGCGCGAACACGCGTCGCGAGCTCTCCTCGACGTGCGCCTCGGTGATGTTCTTGTTCACCACGTCGCGCATGCGCTGCGTGCCGGCATCGGGGGCGAACGTGAGCCCCGCGATCCGCGTCAGCGCGAGCTCGTCGAGCAGGTCCTCGTTGAGCCCGTACGCGCGCAGCGACGCGACCGACATCGACACCCCGCGCTTGCGCAGCTCGGCGCCGAGGTGCTTGACCAGCGGCGTGATCGACGAGAAGTCGGCCGTCGACAGGCACGTCAGCCCGGTCTCCTCGTACCCCGCGCGATCGACCCCGCCGAGCAGCGACGTCGCGATCGACGCGGCCGACCGCTCGCGCACCGGGCGATAGATCATGCCGGCCTGGCAGAACCGGCACCCCTCGGTGCACCCGCGGGCGATCTCGACCGACGCGCGCTCGAACACCGCCTCGGCGTAGGGCACCGGCGTGTCGGAGGGGAACGGGTAGCGGTCGAGGTCCTCGAGCATCGCCCGCGACACCCGGGCCGGCGCGCGCGGATCGAGCGGCGCGCCGACGACGACCATGCCGGTCGCGTCGTCGATCTCGGTCGCGTAGAGCGCGGGGACGTACAGCGGGTATCGCGCGGCGAGCTCGGCGAGCGCATCGCGGCGCGTCCGCGTGCCGGCGCGGATCTCGCGGCGCAAGCTCGCCCACGCGAGGCACATCCCGGCGAGCAGCTCCTCGGCCTCCCCGATGAACGCCGCGTCGATGAACGGCGCCACCGGCTCGGGGTGCGAGGCCGTCGGCCCACCGACGAGCACGAGCGGCGCGTCCTCCGCGCGATCGACGGCGCGCAGCGCGATGCCGCCGAGATCGAGCAACGTCAGCATGTTCGTGAACGTGAGCTCGTACTGCAGCGAGATGCCGACGACGTCGAACTCCGCGAGCGGCCGCTGGGTCTCGAGCGAGACGAGCGGCACGCCGTGCGCGCGCAGCTCGCGCTCCATGTCGGTCCACGGCGCGAACGCGCGCTCGCACGCGATCCGCGGATCCTTGTTGAGCAGCGAGTAGATGATCTTGGTCCCGAGATGGGACATGCCGATGTCGTACACGTCGGGAAACGCGAGACACACCCGCGCCTCGATCTCCGGTCCGGTCTTGACGACGGACTGGTACTCACCGCCGAGGTACCGCATCGGCTTGGAGACGCGATCGATGAAGTCCGCGTAGAGGTGACGCACGGCGGACGTATAGCAGACGACCCGACGCTAACGTCGCGAGATCGAACGTTTACACGCGTGCGACCAACCTGTCACCTGCGCCGGCTACTCCGGTAGCCGCTTGACCCCTACCATCACTCAGCTAAGTCTCGCGCCATGACCCGGATCGTCTGGCTCTGGTTGGTCGTCGCGGGGTGCGCGAATGCCGCGACCCCGGATCCCGCGTTCGGCGTGTCGACGGACGCCGTGACGCTCGCCGCCGGCCGCACCGAGCTGGTGATGGCCGACGCCGCCGACGTCTCGTGGACGAGCGACCAGCCCGCGATCGCGATCGTCACCGCCGGCGCTGACGGGAGCGCGACGATCACCGCCGTCGCGAAGGGCACGACGACCATCGCCGCCACCATGGGCGCCATCGCGCGCTCGATCGACGTGACCGTCACCGACGCGGAGCTCGATCGCGTCGACATCATCGCGACCCGCGACGTCGTCCCGCGCGGTCTGTCGCTCCAGCTGATGGCGGTCGGCACGTTCTCCGACGGCCACACCGTCGACGAGGCGGCCCAGACGACGTGGGCGAGCACCGATCCGGGCGTCGCGACGATCTCGCCATCCGGCATGGTGATGGCCAAGACCGTCGGCGCGTCGACGATCACCGCGACCGCGGGCGGCCTGGACGCCACGCTGCGGCTCACGGTCAGCAGCGCCGAGCTCACCGCGATCGCGATCGCCGGCCCGAGCGGCCCGCTGCCCAAGGGGCTCGAGGTGCAGCTCGCGGTGACCGGCACCTTCACCGACGCGTCGACCGACGACATCACCGACCTGGTGGCGTGGTCGACCACCGACGACACGATCGCGGTCGTCGATCACCTGGGCCTCGTCCGCGCGGTCAGCGCGTCGGGCTCGGCGCGCATCACGGCGATGGCGAACACGCTCGAGGCGCACGCCGACATCACCGTCGCTCCCGCGATCCTCGTCGGCATCGCGATCACGCCCTCGCCGCTCACCATCCCGCTCGGCACCAGCCAGGCGCTCGTCGCGACCGGCACCTACAGCGACTCGACGACGACGCCGCTCGCGCCGGCGTGGTCGGTCGTCGGCAGCGCGTTCACGATCACCCAGGCCGGCGTCGTCCACGCGGCGCAGCCAGGTACGGCGACGGTGCGCGCGACGATCGGCACCGTCATGGGCTCGCTCGACGTCCTCGCCGGGCCGGCGATCGCCGATCACCTGGAGCTGTCGGCCGGCGACCTCACGCTCTCCAAGCAGCAGCGCGCGCAGCTCCACGCGGCCGTCGTGTACAGCGACGCGACCCGCGTCGACGTGACGGGCTCGGCCGCCTGGACCACGGTCGGCGCGACGATCGCGGTGGCGGTTGGCCAGCTCGAGGCCGGCACGACGACCGGCCCGACGACGATCACCGCGACGTTCGACGGCAAGGCCGCGAGCCTCGTCGCGACCGTGGGCGCGACGACCTGCCACGTCGTGATCAACGAGGTGCAGTCCGCCAGCGCGAGCGCCGGTGACGAGTGGGTCGAGCTCTACAATCCGTGCACGCAGTCGTTCGCCGTCGTCGGCTGGACGGTCGTGTATCGCGCGGCCTCGACGACCGGCGCGACCGACACCAACAACCTCCAGACGCTCGCCGGTTCGATGGCCCCGGGCGACCTCCGCCTCTACGTCGGCTCGCAGTTCTCGGGAACCACCTACGACGGCACGGCCTGGGCGCCCGGGCTCGCCGCGGCGGCAGGTGCGATCGGGCTGCGCGCGGGCCCCAAGGACACCGGCGCGCTGGTCGACTCCGTCGCGTATGGCAACGTCACCGCGGGCCACCCGTTCGTCGAGACCACCTCGGCCCCGGCGCTCGTCGCCGGCAAGTCGGTGGCGCGCTCGCCGTTCGACGGCAACGACACGAACAACGGCGCGACCAACTTCACGCTCGTCGGCACGCCGACGCCACGCGCGCTCAACGCGCCGTAGCGGACGGCACGACCTGCACGTCGGCCATCACCGCGTAGTGATCGCTCGCGCAGATCGAGCCGTGCCCGTCGACGTCCTCCCGCTCCGCCAGCACCACGCGCGCGTCGTGGATCGTGCCGCGGCCGTCCTTCTTGCGACTGGTGACGAACACGAAGTCGATCCGCCGGTCGATGTCGAGCGAGCGGAGCGGCCTGGTCAGCTCGTTCTCGCTCGACCACGTGAGGCCCGCGGGCACCTCGCCGTGGCGTCGTAGCCAGGCGTCCTGGAAGTGCGTGCGCCGGCCCCCCAGCGTGGTGAGCCCGCGCAGGAAGCGGATCTCGTCGGAGTCGGGGGTCGCGTTGAAGTCGCCGCACAGGATCTGCGGGCTATCGGTGTTCTCCCGTCCCATGCCGCGGATCGCCGCATCGACGGCGAGCACCTGCTGCTCGCGCGCCACGCCATCGTCGAGCCGGTAGTGCAGGTGCGTGGTGTGCACCCAGATCGGCCCGCCGCTGGTGTCGACCTGCGCGGACAGCAGCAGGCGCGCGTCCCGCGGTCGAGCCTCGGGCAGCGCGCGCTCGGCGGTCGGGCCGATCGACCTCGCGAGGATCGCGAGCCCCTCCTCCCCGCCATCCCATCGCACGGCGACCCCGTAGCGCGCGGTCATCCCGAGCGCGGCGGCGATCGCGTCGGCGGTCGTGCCACCGGCGTGCGGCTTGACCTCCTGCATGCAGATCACGTCGGGCGCGAGCGCACGCAGCTGCCGGATCGCGAGGGCCAGGCGCCGCTCGAGCGGCGCCTCCGTGCCCCAGAAGTTGATGGTGACGACGCGAAGGTTGGGACCCACGCGTCGACGTTAGCGCGTGGGGCCGCGGTAGCTGCAGCGCGAGGTCGGCGTTTCGCTGACCACCACCTCGACGAGCGGCGACAGGCCGCCGGCGATCCGATCCCACAGCCACACCGCGAGCAGCTCGCTCGTCGGGTTCGCGAGGCCGTCGATCTCGTTGAGCACCTGGTGATCGAGGCGCTTCACCAGCGGGGTCACGTGCTCGTCGATCTCGGCGAAGTCCATCACCCAGCCGCGGTCCGGATCGACCTCGCCCTCGATGATGATCTCGACGAGGTAGCTGTGGCCGTGCATCCGCGCGCACTTGTGGCCGGGTGGCACTTTCGGGAGGAAGTGAGCCGATTCAAACCGATAACTGCGTTCGAGCCGGGTCCGCACGGCGACGTTGTAGCATGCCTCCGGAAGTGTCACGGTAGACCTGATGAAGCGATCCGAGCTGCGGGTGTTCGTCGGCCTCGTCCTCGTCCTCGGAGCGTGCGAGAGCTCCTCCGGTGGTCCGTGCGCGATCGACAACGATTGCAGCGGCGGCGAGCGCTGCGCGCGCACGATGGAGTGCCTCCCCGACGCCGAGATCCGCAGCGTGCGCGCCGAGTGGACGGTGGGTGGCCAACCCCCGAGCGCGGCCAGCTGCGCGGTCCTCGGGCCGCTCCAGGTCTCGTTCTACGGCGACTACGTCGAGGACGCGATCGGCTTCGCGCCGGTGCCATGCGTGACGGGCGTGTTCACGATCGACAAGCTCCCCACCCGGTTCTACGACGCCCAGCTCGGCCCGGAGAATGGGCTCCCCCGCTCGGCCAGCCTCGACGCAGAAGGCATCGCGCGATTCGACCTGTGATCTCGCGCAAAGCGGCGGGCTCGTGGGTAGAGTCCGCGCGTGGCAACCGCGACCAGCGATCGATCACCGCCCAACCCCGACAAGCGCGTCGAGCGCGAGGACTCTCCCGAGTTCGTCGACACCACGCCAGCCGAGCTCGCGCCGCTCTACCGGCAGATGCTCGCCATCCGGCGGCTCGAGGAGGCCTCGGCGAAGGCGTACTCGAACGGCAAGATCGGCGGCTTCCTTCACCTGATCATCGGCCAGGAGGCCGTGTGCGTCGGCGCGATCGCCGCGACCTAGCCCGAGGACTACGTCGTGGCGACGTACCGCGAGCACGGCCACGCGTACGCCAAGGGCGTCGCGGCGCGCCCGATCCTCGCCGAGCTCTACGGCAAGAAGACGGGATGCGTGAAGGGCCTCGGCGGCTCGATGCACATCTTCGACAAGGCGACGAACTTCCTCGGCGGTTACGGCATCGTCGGCGGCCACGTCCCGATCGCCGCCGGCGCCGCGTTCGCGGCGAAGTACCGCGGTGATGGCCGCGTCGCGCTGTGCTTCTTCGGTGAGGGCGCGTCGACGATCGGCGGGTTCGCCGAGGGCCTCGCGCTCGCGGCGCTGTGGAAGCTCCCCGTCGTGCTGATCTGCGAGAACAACCAGTACTCGATGGGTACGCCGGTCTACCGGTCGCTCGCCGTCGAGGACGTCTCGCTGCGCGCGCTCGCGCACGGCATGGCGCGCGATCGCTTCGACGGCGACGACGTCATCAAGGTCAAGCGCCGCATCGCCGAGGCGATCGATCGCGCGCGCACCACCGGCGAGCCGACGCTCGTCGAGGTGGTGACGTATCGCTTCCGCGGGCACTCGATGAGCGATCCGGGCCTGTATCGCACCAAGGAAGAAGTCGAGGAGTGGAAGCGGCGCGATCCGCTGAACCGCTGCCGCCAGCGGCTCCTCGAGATCGGCTTCCCGACCGAGGAGCTCGACGCCCTCGAGGCCGACGTCAAGGCGGAGATCGAGGACGCCGTGAAGTTCGCCGAAGACTCGCCCGCTGCCGACGAGTACCTCCCCTACGTGATCAAGGAGTCGTAGATGCCGGTCATCACCTACCGCGAAGCCCTCAACCGCGCGATGCGCGAAGAGATGATCCGCGATCCGAACGTGTTCGTCATGGGCGAGGAGGTCGGCCACTACAACGGCGCGTACAAGGTCACCCAGGGGCTCCTGCAAGACTTCAGCGAGCGCCGCGTCATCGACGCGCCGATCGCCGAGATGGGCTTCGCCGGCATCGGCGTCGGCGCCGCGATGGTCGGCCTGCGCCCGATCATCGAGTTCATGACGTTCAACTTCTCGCTCGTCGCGATCGATCAGATCGTGAACAACGCCGCGAAGATCTATCAGATGAGCGCGGGGCAGTTTCACATCCCGATCGTGTTCCGCGGCCCGTCGGGACCGGCCGTCCAGGTCGGCTCGCAGCACAGCCAGGCGCTCGAGAGCATGTACGCGCACGTGCCCGGCCTCAAGGTCGTGATGCCGTCGACCGCGCTCGACGCCAAGGGGCTGCTCAAGAGCGCGATCCGCGACGACAACCCGGTGGTGTTCATGGAGGGCGAGACGCTCTACAACACCACGTGGGAGGTGCCGGACGGCGGCCCCGACGACGGGCTCATCCCGATCGGCGTCGGCGACATCAAGCGCGTGGGCGCCGACATCACGCTCGTCGCGTGGTCGAAGATGGTGTGGACCTGCCTCGACGCCGCCCGCGTGCTCGCCGAGGAGGGCATCGACTGCGAGGTCGTCGATCCGCGGACGCTGCGCCCGCTCGACGTCGACATCATCGTCAACAGCGTGAAGAAGACCGGCCGGTGCGTGATCGTCGAGATCGGGTGGCCGGTCGCCGGCTTCGGCGCCGAGGTCGCCTACCAGGTGCAGCGCCACTGCCTCGACGCGCTCGACGCGCCGATCGAGCGCGTGTGCTCGGACGACGTGCCGATGCCGTACGCGAAGAACCTCGAGGACGAGGTCCAGCCGCAGATCAAAGACGTCGTCGCCGCGGTCAAGCGCGCCCTGTATTTGGAGTAGGTGAAGTCATGGCTCAGATCATTGGATTGCCGAAGCTGTCGCCGACCATGGAGGAGGGCGTCCTCGTCCGCTGGACCAAGAAGGAGGGCGACAAGGTGTCGCCCGGAGACCTGATCGCCGAGGTCGAGACCGACAAGGCGAACATGGACTTCAACGTCGAGGACGACGGCGTCCTCCTCAAGCTCCTCGTCAAGGAGGGCGACACGGTGCGGCTCGGCGCGCCGGTGCTCATCCTCGGCAAGGCCGGCGAGGACATCACCGCGCTCGTCGCGCAGGCCGCCGCGCTCGCCGCGCAGCCCGCCGCGGCCAGCGCGCCGGTCCCCGCACCGAAGGAAGCGCCGGCCGTGGTCGCCGCGAAGCCGGCACCCGTGAAGCCGACGCCGGTCGCGCCGGCGCCGAAGCCCGCGGCCAAGGTCGCGGCGCCGGCGGCCAAGGTCGCGGCGCCGGTCGGCGACAAGGTGCTCGCGTCGCCGCTCGCGAAGTCGCTCGCGATCGAGCTCGGCATCGATCTCCGCACGCTGACGGGCTCGGGCCCCGGCGGGCGCATCGTCGAGCGCGACGTGCGCGCGGCCGTGATCAGCGACGAGCAGGTCGCGCTCGATACCCCGGTCGTCGAAGCCGAGCCCACGTCGTCGGAGACCGCCATCGCGGTGCGCGCGAAGCCCGCCGTCGATGGCACCGGCGCATATGAAGACTTCCCCGCGTCGAACATGCGCAAGCGGATCGCGGCGCGCCTCACGGAGGCCAAGCGCGACGTGCCGCACTTCTACCTGCAGCGGCAGATCGACGCGGCGCCGTTGCTCGCGTTCCGCGAGCGGCTCAACGCGCTGCTCGGCGACCGAGGGAAGGTCTCGGTCAACGACCTGGTCGTCAAGGCCGTCGCCCTCGCCCTCCGCCGCGTGCCGGAGTGCAACGCCTCGTGGGAAGGCGACGCGATCCGCCGCTATCACGGCGTCCACGTCGGCATCGCCGTCGCGATCGACGACGGCCTCGTCACGCCGGTGGTGCGCGACGCCGATCAGAAGGGCCTCGGCTCGATCTCGGCGGAGGTGCGCGATCTCGCCGACCGGGCGAAGCGCAAGGGCCTCAAGGGGCACGAGATCACCGGCTCGACCTTCACCGTGTCGAACCTCGGCATGCTCGGCATCGAGCGCTTCACCGCGATCCTCAACCCGCCCGAGGCGGGGATCCTCGCGGTCGGCGCGGTGCTGGACGTCCCGGTCGTCAAGGACGGCCAGGTCGTCGCGGGCAAGCGCATGACCGTGTCGATGTCGTGCGACCACCGCGTGATCGACGGCGCGCTCGGCGCGCGATGGCTGATCGCGTTCGCCGATCTGCTCGAGCACCCGGAGTCCCTGGCCCTATGAGCGCGCCGTACGACGTCCTCGTGATCGGCTCGGGCCCCGGTGGCTACGTCGCCGCGATCCGCGCCGCGCAACTCGGGCTCCGCACCGCGTGCGTCGAGCGCGAGTCACTCGGGGGCATCTGCCTCAACTGGGGCTGCATCCCGACCAAGGCGCTGCTCCGCTCGGCGGAGATGTTCGATCACTTCCAGCACGCCAAGGAGTTCGGCATCACCGTCGGCGAGGTGACGGCCGACTTTCCCGCGATCATCGCGCGCAGCCGTGGCATCGCCGACAAGGTCAGCAAGGGCGTCGGGTTCTTGCTCAAGAAGAACAAGATCGACTCGATCGCGGGCGTGGCCAAGCTGCTCCCGCGCGCTGGCGCCTGGAAGCCGCACCAGGTCGAGGTCACCTCGCGTGACGGCACGACGATCCACGAGGCGAAGCACGTGATCCTCGCGACCGGCTGTCGCGCGCGCTCGCTGCCGGGCATCGAGCTCGACGGCGAGCGGATCATCGAGTACCGCAAGGCGATGACGTTGCCCACGCAACCGAA
>JAPLLF010000951.1 GCA_026387715.1 Pseudomonadota bacterium | reverse complement strand
CACGGCGTCCGCCGGGTGTCAGATCGAAGACGCCGATCTGGCCGAGGACGCGATCACCGAGTTCACGATCGCGCCCGCCGCGATGACGACCGACCGCTTCTCGATGCACTACACCGGGACGGTCACGGCCGGGTTCACCTCGGCTCGTCCGGCGACGCTGACGATCAACGTCGCCGGGCAGCCGGTGGTGTCGCAGTCGATCGATCTGTCGACCCAGCTGACCCAGCCCGTCGACGTCGTGGTGCCGCTCTCCGCCGAGGGGCCCAACGCGGTGTCGGCCGAGCTGACGTATCAGGGCGCGACCCTGGCGGAGGACTCGGTGATCACCGTGGCGATCACCGCACCATCGATCACGATCCCGACGTTCGCCCAGGCCTACACCGCCCACGTCGGCCTCTCCGCGACCGGCAAGGTGCTGGTCACGGCCGCGGCGGGCTACACCGTCGACGCGGTCGCGACCTCCGTCGACTCCGGGCCGTGGCAGCCGACGACCTCCGACGGCGCTGGCGGCTGGGACGCGACCCTCGTCGATCCCGACATCGGCGACGTCGACGTCGCGGTCCGCGCCCAGGTCTGGATCGACGGCCACGCCGGCACGCTGACCTCGCACGCGACGATGCACGTCAACCCGGTGTTCGACTGCGAGGCTCAGGCGTCGATGCTGCCGTCGTCGACGTTGCTGGTGACGGGCCAGAACAGCCAGGGCACCGGCGAGAACCGCGTCATGGTCGGCTACTTCGGCAAGCCCGGCCTCCACGACGCCACCTTCACGATCGCGGGCAACGCCAACGCCTTCCAGGGCAACCCGCTGATCACCGTCGTCAGCCAGACGGTGAGCTCGACGTCGACGGAGGTCCACGTCGCGTTCAACACCAACCAGCTGCGGTGCGACACCGGCAACCAGACCACCTGCAACACCTCGTACAACCTGGCCGCGATCGTCGACGGCGTCCAGCTCTGCGCCACCACCGGCGGCGGCGCGGGCACGTACTACGGCGTGGTCAAGCGGCTGTTCTAGCCGCGACGATCAGCGCGTGTGGCAGAGCGCGCACTGCGCCGGCGAGCGCCAGGCGACCGCCGGGTCGTCGGCAGGATCCGCGTTCGCGAACAGCGCGAGGTTCGCGTCGAGGTTGGTGAGCCGCGACGTGAGCTCGGGCTGGTACGTCCAGGTCGCGAAGTCCGCGCCGGCCGCGGCGTCGGTGTACGCGGCCTCGGCGTCGGCGCGGCGGCCCGCCTTGGCCAGCGCGTCGCCGAGGAACACGCCCCCGCCCTCGCGGTTGTGGGAGACCGTCGCGTTGCTGCACGCGGGATCCGTCGGCGTCACCTGGCAGGCATCGAGGTCCGCGACCACGGCCGCGAGCGCGCCCTGGAAGCCGGTCGAGTCGCGCGGATCGTCGGCGTAGATCAGGAGCTTGGAGAACAGCACGAACGACGGATACGCCGCGATGCCCCGATCGAGGACGGCGAGGCCCTCGTCGATCGTCGGTTGATCGCCGAGCGCGCGCCCGAAGCGCACCAGGATCGGGCCGAGCCACGCGGCGATCCGGTGATCCGTGGGGCACAGCGCGTATGCGCGCTCCAGATGATCGCGCGCGGCGGTCGCGTCCGCGGCCTGGACCGCGAGCGCGCCCTCGCCCGGGAGCGGCTCGGCGAGCCGCCACAGGTAGGCGAGTCCGAGCAGCAGGTGGACCTCCTCCTCGTCGGGCAGCGCGGTCGTCGCGGCGTCGAGGTCG
>JAPLLF010000599.1 GCA_026387715.1 Pseudomonadota bacterium | reverse complement strand
GTCCTCGCCGGCGGCGGGCTCGGCTACCAGATCTCCAACTCGCTCAGCATGACGATGGCCGCGCGGTTCTTCGTCACCGGCATGAACACGCAGAACGCCAGCGTGTTCGCGCTCGGCGTCTCGTGGAGCCCGCTCTGAGCTGAGCTGATCGGCGATCGTCGTGACGACGATCAGCCGGCGTGCTTGGACTTGGCGGCCTGCGCCTCGGTCCACGTGATGCAGCGGTTCCTGCCGGTCTGCTTGGCGTGATAGAGGGCGAGGTCGGCGCGCTCGATGAGGGTCGCGCGATCGCGGCCGTCGTCGGGGAACGCGGCGATGCCGATCGAGTCGGTGACCGAGAACGAGCCCTTGTCGGTCTCGATGACGAGCTTCTGGATCTCGGTGCGGATGCGCTCGGCGACGGCCTTGGCCTGGGCGAGGTCGACGTTGTCGAGGACGACGACGAACTCCTCGCCGCCGTAGCGCGCGGGGACGTCGATCTTGCGCGGCACTTCCTGGAGGACGCGGGCGACGCGGCGGAGCACCTCGTCGCCGATCGGGTGGCCGTAGGTGTCGTTGACCTTCTTGAAGTGATCGACGTCGCACAGCAGGAGCGCGACCTTGCCGTTGTGGCGCGCGGCGCGATCGATCATCTCCTGGAACTTGGTCTGGAACGTCCGATGGTTGGTCAGGCCGGTGAGGCCGTCCGTCGTCGCCATCGTCTCCATCTTCTTGTAGAGGAAGCCGTTCTCGAGCGAGATCGCGACCTGCGTGGCGATCACCGCGAGCATCTCGCGGACGTCCTTGCCGAACCGCTTCTCGGTGCGCGCGATCAGGCACAGCGTTCCGACGGGCTCGTCGGCGGACAGCAGCGGCAGGACGAGCAGCGACTTGGCGTCGTCGAGCTTGACCTTGCGGGTGTAGATCGGCGCGGTGACCTCGCGCGGCTCGCCGCCGGCGGGAAGGTAGTGGCGGTTCTTGACGACCATCGACGCGAGGCCGGCGTTGTCCTTGAACTCGAGGTCGGTGAGCGCGGCGACGTCGACGAGGCCCTCGCCGGCGGGCCCGACGCGGACGGCGGCGACGCGATGCTTGCCGCGCTCTTTGTCGTAGAACGCGAGGATCGCGACGTCGTACTGCGCGATCTCGGCGGCGGCGTCGAACGCGGTCTCGATGACCTGCTCGACGGTGAGCGCGCGGCCGAGCTTGGCGGTCGCCTGGTAGAACCGCTCGTGCTCGTACTTGGCGCGCTCGACGGCGCGGAACACCTGCTCGGCCTGGACGACGCGCAGCAGCTGGGCGCTGGCGTCGGCGAGCAGATCGCGATCGGCCTCGGCGAACGGGGCGTCGCGATCGGCGGCGAGGATGCCGCGCAGGTTGCCGCCCTCGACGATCGGCACGGCGACGAGCGCCACGCCGGCGCGCTTGCTCTGGTAGTACGGCAGCTGGTTGGGCTTGGTCGCGGCGACGAGCAACGGCGTGCGATCGCGCAGCACCGCGCCGAGCACGCCGGCGGACGGCAGCCGCGGGTTCTCCACGATGTCGTCGGCGTCCGACACGATCTCCTTGAGCTTCACGCGCTCGCCGTCGTCATCGAGCCACACCAGGGCGACGGTGCGCGCGGCGAGCGAGCGCTTGATCGTGCCGAGCACCCAGCTCGCGGAGTCCTCGATCATGCCGACGCCGCCGATGCCGAGCAGCCGCTCTTCCTCGTCGCGCCCGCGGGTCGCGCGCGAGGCCGGGCCGAGCGCCGCGGCGATCAGCCGGTAGTCGCGCGCCGACTCCTTGAGCGCCACGAGCTCCTCCTCGAGCCGGCGCGCGCGGCGCGTGCGGTAGCGCTCCGTGAGGCCGCGGAGCAGCAGGGCGTGGGCCGCGGCCGCGCCGAGCAGGTACGCGACGTGGACGCCGCCCTCGAGCGCGATCGCGCCGGTGAGGCCCTCGCGGACGACGAGCGCGCCCTCGAGCAAGATCCCCGCGCCGAGCGTCGCGATCGCGCCGGGGCGCGCCATCACCGTCCACGCGAACGCGACGAGCCCGTAGAGCAGCGGGTACGCCGGGGACGAGATCCCGCCGGTCACGCCGATCACGACGTGGACGCCCGCGACGAGCACGAGCGCGAGCTCGATGTCCGCGAGGTCCGTGGCCGCCGCGATCCACACGCTGACGCGCTGGGCGCGCGCCGACGGCGAGATGAACTGCACGCGGCGGATCACCGTCGCGACGACGAGCGCCGCGATCGCGACCGCCACCGTCATCATCGCGGGATCGATGTGGCGACCGAACAGCGCGGCGCCGTCGACCCCACCGAGCGCGACGACCCCGACCGCCAGCGCGCCGGCCGCGGCCCCGACGGACACCTTGCCGGCGCGACGCGCCGCGAGGTAGACGCGCGACGTGAAGCTCGGTCGCGCCGTCGGCGGCACGTGCGCGGTGGTCGTCAGGATGGGCGCCGACCTGCCGGTGCCACTCGCCTTGCGAAAGCGGCCGGTGTTCTGGGCGACCACGGCGGCCGACGCCGACACGCCGCTCGCGGGCGTGCGCACGCGGATGCGACCCGACGAGGTGCCTTGCAGCTCGCTCATCGCTTGCCTTCGCGGTCGCTGGCCATGAGCTCCGCGGACCCGCTGCCGCTCCCCATGACCCGCAAGATGATCTCGTCGGGATAGACCATCCCGAGGTCGGTGCGCGCGCGATCCTCGATCGCGCCGACGTCGTTCTGCAGCGCGTGGATCTCGCGCGCCATCGCGACGTTCTTCACCGCGAGCGCCTGCGCGTCGGCGATCAACGCGTCGAGCTGCTTCTCGAGCTTGAGGCTGCGCGGGTCGCGCCGCAGCATCTGCGTCGGCAGGTAGCCGATCCCGATGGCGACC
>JAPLLF010000390.1 GCA_026387715.1 Pseudomonadota bacterium | reverse complement strand
GCCGCCGCAGAAGAAGCCGGCCACGAGGCAACGTCCCTTGTGCACGAAGATCTTGCGGAGCTCGGCGTCGGCGACCAGCAGCGGCGGGGCGCCCGGCGCGCGGACGAACTTGATCTTCGCGGTGTCGACCTGGTACGGCTCGTTGAGCACGACCTTCACCTTGAGCTCGATCGAGCCGCGATCGTGCTGCTCCTGGATCTGGACCGTGGCGTCGAAGTAGCCCTCCTCGAACAGGTAGGCCTCGAGCCGCTGCTGCTCGGCGAGCACCTCGCAGTGGCGGCTGTCGGGCGCCCACGGCAGGTACGTGCCGATGCGCAGGCGCATGCGCCGGCGGATCTCGTCGTCGAACACGACGTCGAACAGCGTCTGGTCGACGTCGACCGTGACCTTGCGCACGAGCGGCAGCGCGGCGAGCTGGATGGCGAGGCGGACGCCGGTGGGCGTCTCCTTCGTGATCATCCCGACGACGTGGTAGCCGAACGCACGCGCGGCTCGCTTGATGTCGGCGCGCGCGGACGAGGTGAGCGCGTGGCTCTGCTGCATCGTCGGATCGAGCAGCGCGCGGACGGTGGCCAGCGGATCGACGAGGTCGCCCGCGAGATCGTAGTCGCCCCACGTGGTCGGCAGGCCGGTGTCGTCGGTCGCGGGGGGCTCGGCCTCGCAGCGGCCCGGCTCGAGCACGACGGGCTGCGCGGCGGCCGGCGCGGCGGCGACCCCCACGAGGGCGAGCGCGAGGAGCACGAGGAGCGGGGAGAGGAGGGCGCGGATCACGGAATGAACAGGCGGTACGTGAGCTTGAGGTTCAGGTCCTGGATATCCTGCTCGGCCGGGTCGTTGAAGTTCTTGTTGAGCAGGCCGCCCTGGATCACGAACGTGCTGAACGGGGTCAGGAACTCGGCGCGGAGGTTCGAGGTCGAGCCGCGGATCGTCGTCTCGAAGTCGCCGAGCACCCGGGCGTTCTCGAGCACCTTCTTCTCGAAGTGGATGCCGACCGAGCCGAACCCGATGTCGAACCGCAGCACGTCGAGGCCGGTGAGCCGCTCGAGCGAGCCGCCGATCAGGCCCGACACCCAGTCGCCGGCGAGATCCTTGACGATCTGATCGGCGAACCCGGCCGACGGATTCGTCGTCGGATCGACGTGCGTCGGGTCGGTGCCGAGCGACTGATCTCCGAGCGAACGGCGCAGCTGCTCCTGGTTCCTGCCGAGCACGAGCAACGAGAGCGTCTGCGACTTGTTGTAGCCGGTCGACGTCGTGAGGTCCCACTCGGGCCGCTCGAGCGTGCCGTCGATCCGCATCGTGATCACGTGCTCTTGCCCGGACAGGTCGCGGAAGTTGGCCTCGCTGGTCACGCCGAGCGTCGGGTTGGAGGCGTGCTCGTTCTCCGAGAAGTCGACCGAGCCGTGGGTGTTGGAGAACGACGCCCGGGTGCCCGGCACGCGGAAGCTGCCCTGCTGCACGAGGATCGAGCCGGACAGCCGCGGATCGCGCGGCGTCTGCGTGACCTCGATGTCCTTGCCCGACATCTCGATGGTCGCGATGTTGTTGTCGACGGCGAACTTGCGAACGTCGAGGGTGAGCGCGAGGCTCGCGTTGCCGAACGCGGGGTATTCCTCCCAGAACGGCTTGGCCGGTGGCGTCGACAGGCAGATCTTCGTGATGCGATCGGCGAGATCGAAGTTCGTCTTGTAGACGCCGCTGACGACCGACACCGCGCCGCCGACGCTCCACGCCTC
>JAPLLF010000860.1 GCA_026387715.1 Pseudomonadota bacterium | reverse complement strand
CGTCCGCGCCGCCACGGATGCCGTCGGCATCGGCGTCGTCGCCATCGCACACGCCGTCGTCGTCCGCGTCGGTGCATAGCGAGCCGCCTTCGACGAGATCCGGGATCCCGTCGTCGTCGGAGTCGAGATCGCGGTAGTCGGCAGGGCCGCGGCCATCGGTGTTCGGCGGATCGGTCACGCCGGCATCACCGTAGGTGCCCACGGCGCCATCGGCGCCCGCCCGGATCCCGTCGTGATCGACGTCGTCGCCGTCGCAGACCGAGTTGGCGTCGGCGTCGGTGCACTTCGATCCACCCTCGATCAGATCGGAGATCCCATCGTCGTCGGCGTCGAGATCGCGGTAGTCGGGGTGGCCGTCGCCGTCGGTGTCCGGCGGCGGGATGATCCCGCTGTCGCCGAACGTGCTTGCGCCGTCGGCGCTCGCTCGGATGCCGTCGTGATCGGTGTCGTCGCCGTCGCACACCGCGTCGTGATTGGCGTCCGTGCAGGCCGCGTTGCCCTCGATCAGATCCGCGATGCCGTCGTCGTCGGCGTCGAGGTCGCGGAAGTCGGGGAGGCCATCGCCATCGGTGTCGACCGGGCGTCCCTGCGTCGTCATGCCTGCGTCCGGCGTGGTCTCGAGCGCGTCGCAGAAGCCGTTGGCGCCGACGCCGCCCGCGCAATCGAGCAGCGCATCGCCGTTCGCGTCGAGCCCGAGCGCGCTGCCGGCCTCGAGGACGTCGGCCAGCCCGTCGTCGTCCGAGTCGAGGTCGCGGTAGTCGTCGATCCCGTCGCCGTCCGTGTCGCGCGGCATCGCATCGGGCGCGCCGTCGTCGTCGTAGTCCGGCATGCTCGAGTCCGGCGTCGTCTCGAGATCGTCGCACAGGCCGTTGGCGCCGAAGCCGCTCGGGCAGGCGAGGGCGCCGTCGGTGGTCGCGTCGCCGAGGTGGTGGCCGGCCTCGATCACGTCGGGGATGCCGTCGTTGTCGCTGTCGAGATCGAACACGTCCGGGACGCCGTCCCCGTCGGTGTCGACCGTGCCGTTGCCCTCCTCGGTGTCGAGCAGGCCGTCGTTGTCGTCGTCGATGTCGACGTTGTCGGGGACGCCGTCGCCGTCGTGATCCTCGCGTGCGCACACGCCGGGCAGGCCGTCGCTCGTGTCGCAGGTCCCGCTGTCACACGACGGGTTGCCGGTCAGGCCCGGCGTCACCTGGTTGCACGGGTGGGTGTCCTCGACGAGGCACTGCGCGGTGCAGCCGTCGCCGTTCGTCGCGTTGCCGTCGTCGCAACCCTCGGTCGCGCTCCGGTGGCCGTCGCCGCAGCCGGCCATCTCGCACACGCCGGCACCGCCGCCAGTCGTGTCGCAGGCACCGGAGGCGCACGACGCGTCCCCGGTCGAACCCGGGGCCGTGGTGTTGCACGCCAGCGTGTTCTCGATCTTGCACTGCGCGTTGCAGCCGTCGCCGCCGGTCAGGTTGCCGTCGTCGCAACCTTCGCCGGCGCCGAGATGACCATCGCCACAGCCGACCATCTCGCACAACCCGGCGCCGCCACCCGTGGTGTCACACGTGCCGCTCGCGCACGAGGCATCGCCGGTGGCGCCCGGGGCCGTCGTGTTGCACGCCAGCGTGTTCTCGATCTTGCATTGCTGCGTGCAGCCATCACCGTCGGTGAGGTTGCCGTCGTCGCAGCCTTCGCCGGCCGCCAGGCGACCGTCGCCGCACCCGGCTGCCTCGCACTTGCCGGGCGCGCCGTTGCCGACCGCGTCGCACGTACCGCTCGCGCACGAGGCGTCGCTGACGGCGCCGGGGGGAGTCGCGTTGCAGGTGAAGCTGTCCTCGACCTTGCACGTCGCCGTGCAACCGTCGCCGCTGGCGGTCCCGCCGTCGTCGCATCCCTCACCGGTCTCGAGGCGGCCGTCGCCGCAGCCGGCGGCCTCGCACGTGCCCGCGCCGCCGGTGGTCGTGTCGCAGATCGCCGTCGCGCACGACGCATCCCCGGTCGAGCCGGGCGCCGTCGTGTTGCAGGCCTGGCCCGTCTCCTTCTTGCAGGTCGCGTTGCAGCCGTCGCCGTTCGCCGTGTTGCCGTCGTCGCAGCCTTCGCCGGCGGCGAGGCTCCCATCACCGCAGCCGGGCACCTCGCACACGCCCACGCCACCGCCCGACGTATCGCACGTGCCGCTCGCGCACGAGGCGTTGCCGGTCGCGCCGGGGGGAGTCGCGTTGCAGGTGAAGCTGTTCTCGACCTTGCAGGTCCCGTCGCAGCCGTCGCCGCTGGCCGTGCCGCCATCGTCGCAGCCTTCGCCAGCCTCGAGCCGACCGTCGCCGCAGCCCGCGGCCTCGCAGGTCCCGGCGCCGCCGCCGGTCAGATCGCAGATGGTGGTCGCGCACGACGCGTCCCCGGTGGAGCCGGGTGCCGTCGTGTTGCAGGCCTGGCCCGTCTCCTTCTTGCAGGTCGCGTTGCAGCCATCGCCGTTCGTGGTGTTGCCGTCGTCGCAGCCTTCGCCCGCGGCGAGGTGACCATCGCCGCAGCCGGCCGCCTCGCACTTGCCGGGCGCGCTGTTGCCGATCGCGTCGCATGTGCCGCTGGCGCACGAGGGGTCGCCGACGGCGCCGGGGGCAGTCGCGTTGCAGGTGAAGCTGTTCTCGACCTTGCAGGTCGCGTTGCAGCCGTCGCCGCTGGCGGTGCCGCCGTCGTCGCAGCCCTCACCGGCCTCGAGACGACCGTCGCCGCAGCCCGCGGCCTCGCAGGTCCCAGCGCCGCCGCCGGTCGTGTCGCAGATGGCGGTCGCGCACGACGCATCCCCGGTCGAGCCTGGCGCAGTCGTGTTGCAGGCCTGGCCCGTCTCCTTCTTGCACGTCGCGTTGCAGCCGTCGCCGTT
>JAPLLF010000266.1 GCA_026387715.1 Pseudomonadota bacterium | reverse complement strand
ACGACTGCGTCGGGGTCCACGGTCGGTAGGTCTTCACGTCCCCATCCGATCAATTTCGGATCGAGTCGTCCATCCGGATCGTGTGTTCAGTCCGGAGGGACGCGGATCGAGGGCCTTCTATGGCCTACACGCTCCTAGTGCGCGGAGCCGGAGCCCGGCGCTTCGGCGGCCGAGCCCGAGCCGGAGCCCGAGCCCGAACCGGAGCCCACGGCGGGCAGCTTGAGCGCGTCGTTGACCGCCTGCTGGGCGGCGACCATCAGCGCCTTCTCCTGGGTGTCGATCAGCTCGCCGAGCTGACCCTCGAGCTGGGTGGTCAAGGACGCGATCATCTCGGCGGGGCGCTTCTCGAAGTCCTTGAGGAATGCGTTCGCGGTGGTGAAGACCTCCTTGGCCTTGCCGCACAGCGTCTTGAGCTGGTCGCTGCCGCCCTGGAGCTTGGAGATCGCGCACGCGCCGATCACGAGATCGGAGACGTCCTCGAGCTGCGTCTTCACCGGCAGGATGACCTTCTGGATCGTCGCGACGGCCTCGTGGCTGAGCGAGTCGATCGCGGCGTGGACCTCCTTGGTCACCGTCGCGCGGACGTCCTCGATCTTCTTGGCCGCGCCGGTGTCCTTGAGGATCGTGTCGAGCTCGCCCTTGATGTTGCCGAGCCGGGCGGCGCCGTCCTTGAGGCCGGCCTGCAGCGCGTGGAGCTGCTTGACCGCCTCGCCGAGCACGACGACGACGTCCTCGACGACCTTGAGCTTGTCGCTCGCGGCCGACAGCTTCTTCCACTCGTCGAGCTGGGTGATCGCCGACAACAGCTCGAGCGGCGCCGCGATGGTGCTGGCCTGGTCGAGCAGCTTGGCGAGGTCGTCGAGCCGGGTCTGCTGCTGCGCCACGGCCGCGACCTGCGCCGGGGTGATCACCGGCTTGCACGCCGCGTCGACGAGCAGGTTGCCGGCCGGGCACTTCGGGCCGTCGGCCACGGGCGCCGCGCCGGAGCCCGAGCCAGAGCCGACGACGATGGCGCTGCCGGAGCCCGAGCCGCTGCCGCCGCCGGCCTCGCCCTCCTTCTTCTTGCAGCCCGCCATGGCGATCCCCGCGACGATCAGCACACCAAATAGACGCTTCATCCGGGCACCGTAGCATCGGCCTCGGGCGACTTCATGCGACTGCACACGCGTGTTCGCGGCAGGTCGGCCTCCCTGGCCACGCGAGCCGGCAGCTGCCGTGCGTCCACGCGCGTGCCGCACGCGGCACCGATCTTGATGCAGGGATCGGCATGCGCCTCGCTGCCCTCGTCCTCGGTCTCTCGCTGGTCGGTTGCGCAGCCCCTGGGGACGACGCCCCCACGACGGTGCCCACCAGACCGGGCAAGGCCGACAGCAGCGACTTCACCGTGTCGGGCGCCAGGGGCTGGTACCTCGCGGGCGACGGGCTCACGGCGGACGACCGGCTCGCGCTGACGATCACGGGCCCGGACCGCCCGGTCGATCTGTGGATGGACGACCACTACGTCGGCCGCGCGCGCGGCGCGTTCGACGTCGACCTCGCGGGAGTCGCGATCGGCGCCCACGACGTCCTGCTCGCCGAGGTCGGCGCGACGGTCGCGTTCGCGGAGGTCGAGTTCCAGCGCAGCGCGCCGCTCTACGTCGTGGTGTCGAACGACTGGGACGATCCCGACAACGCCGATCCGATGCTCGAGCGCCAGGAGCGCCTCCACGCGCGCCACCCGGCGCTCAAGATCACCCACTTCGTCGGGCCGTACACGTTCACCGATCCAAACGTGACCCCGGCCCGCGCGCAGCGGCTCGTCGACTGGGTGACGGACATGCGCGACACCCACGGCGACGAGATCGGCCTGCACGTGCATCCGCGGTGCAGCTTCGTCGAGGCCGCCGGCCTGACGTGCCGCACCGCGCGGTCGTTCGCCTACGCCAATGGCGACCCCACCGGCTACACGGTCTACCTCGGCAGCTACACCCAGCCCGAGCTCGAGACGATGTTCGCCAAGGCCGACGAGCTGTTCGTCGCACACGGCCTGGGCAAGCCGACCTCGTTCCGCGCGGGCGGATGGACCGCGGAGCTCCACGTGATGAAGGCCCTCGAGGCCGCGGGCCACGTCGCCGATTCGAGCGGCTGCAACTGGGCCAAGCTCGAGGAGTGGGAGCACCACGCGGGCGCGTCGCTGTTCCAGTGGAACGCCGAGCACTGGGCGCCGATCGACGCGACCAGCCAGCCGTACTACCCGCAGACCACCGACCTGCTCGCCGACGCGGCGCCGCACATGGACATCCTCGAGGTGCCCGACAACGGCGCGCTCGTCGACTACGTGTCGGGCGACGAGATGATCGGCATGTTCCGCGAGAACTTCCCTCGCGGCGCGGCGCTCGCGCACTCGACCATGTACTCGATCGGCTACCACCCGCCGAACTTCTCCGAAGCGTACTTCGCGCGCATCGACCAGGCGCTGACCGAGATCGATCGGCACCTCGCGGTCGACGGGCGCGGCCCGGTGGTCTACGCGCGGATGAGCGACTTCCCCAAGGCGTGGGCGAAGTAGGCGCGGCTCGACAAGGCGCACCACCTGCGCCATGTTGGGTCGCCCCCATGCGTTTGCGACGAGGCGTCGTCGGATGGTTGCTCGGGATCCAGGTCGGTTGCGAGCCGGTGTCATCGCCGCGCGTCGCGCAGCTCGTTGCGTAGCTGCGTGTGGACCTCGTCGGCGTCGATCAACTCGACGCGCTTCGCGGCGACGCCGGCCATTCGCGTCTCGACCTCGGCCGACCATGCGCGGTCCCACGCCGGGTCGAGTCGACCGCATCGCCGGGGAGGTTTCTGCCTCACGGGAGCGCGATCACCTCTCGCAGCGTCTGGAGCCGGCTCTCCTCGATGAGCGAGGACCTCGGCAGGCTTGCGGCAATGACGCCGTGCACGCGCGCGGCGGATTCGACATCGCCGTAGACTTCGAGGGCGGCGTTGAATCGACCGCCCCGCGTGGCCGGATCCGCGGAGTACGTTGCCCAGCCGAGGCCCTGGTCGTGCTGAGTCGCCAGGTTGCCGAGCATCGAAACGGTCGTGCTGAGCGCCTCCTCCTGACAGCGCACGAGCACGAGGTTCTTGACCACGCCGTTGCGCGCGGTGAGCAGATCCATACCCGAGCTGGCGACGACACGGAACCCTCCGGCCTGCACGGCGGTCACCGGCCCGCCGCCCGCGTCACCGGGCAAGTTGCCAGCGAAGACCGAGTGGAAGCGCGCCTCGGGCCAGATGTTGCGCGAGACGAAGCCGAAGCCGACAGCCCCGTCGCCCTCGCCGAGGACCACGCGCTCGATGCCCCTGGCGAGGAATGATGCCGCGAACGGTTCCCACCGCGACAGGAAGGCCTGGCGCGGTAGCGAGGTTTCGAAGCAAACGAACTGGACGATCTTGCGATGCTCGAACATGTCGAAGGCTCCTGGATGCACGGGCGGTCTCGGTGGGGCCACGCTCGGATAAGAGTCGCGCGCGTTCGGTGATCACCCGATCAGGATTCGCGCGTAGCCGAGGCCGAACGCGATGAGAACGGCACCGATGAAGTACAGCGGCGGGCGCTTCCATGCCCCGCTTCGAAGTTGGCTCGCGTTGATGGCGAGCACCAGGGCGATCGTCGCGAGCCGCGCGGCCGCGGCG
Organism: Pseudomonadota bacterium; assembly: GCA_026387715.1. GTDB lineage: Bacteria > Myxococcota_A > Polyangia > Haliangiales > Haliangiaceae > JABFXX01. The sequence goes on along the minus strand of JAPLLF010000266.1, from coordinate 1,887 downwards.
AGCCGCACCGCCGGGGCGCCGGGCGAGGCGAGGCCAACGAGGAGCGCGAGCAGACCGTTGCCGATGAACTGCGACGCCAGGAGGCGTCGCGTGTGCTCGAACGGGCGCAGCGCAACGTCCTCATCGACGTGACGCACCAGCGCAGGTTGAGGGCTTGGAACGGCCAGGACGACCAGCCCGATGAGAACAAACACGGCGCCATCGACGACGAAGAGGGCGTTCATGACCATCCCGAAACGTCCCTAGCGGCCGTCGTAGCGCAGGGCGACGAAGTCGATGAAGCCGCGCGGGATGTCGACGTCGATCAGGCGGACGCGGACGTGCTGGCCGACGTCGAGGCCGGCCTCGCCGCGCACGATGCGACCCTCCGCGGCGGGGTGGAACAGGCGGACGAACACGCCGCGCTCGTTGGCGCCGGTGATGATGCCGTCGAACTCGTCGCCGATCCGCGACGACAGGAGGTCCGCGGCGGCGACCTTGCGCAGGGTGCGCTCGACCTTGCGCGCGGCGTTCTCGCGCTCGGTGCAGTGCGCGGCGATCGCGATCAGCTCGTCGTCGGTGTAGGGCTGGACGAGGTTCTGCGCGCACGCCTTGAGCAGCCGCTGGGTGATCAGGTCGGGGTAGCGGCGGTTCGGGGCGGTCGAGTGGGTGTAGTCCTGGACCGCGAGCCCGAAGTGGCCGATGTCGGGCTCGGTCGCGCGCTGCAGCACGTACTCGCCGGGCCCGAGCAGCTTGACGATCGCCAGCGACAGCTCGCCGAACCGCGCGGGATCGGCGTGGCGGCGCGCGGTGAGGAACCCGGCGAGCGCGACGCCATCGGGCTCGGCGGGCAGCGCGGTGCCGAGATCGTGCGCGAGCAGGACGATGCGGTCCCAGCGGCGCGGCTTGGCGACGACGCGCCGGATCGACGAGAACCCGCGCTGCTCGAGGAAGCGCGCGGTCGCGCCGTTGGCCGCGATCATGAGATCCTCGACGAGCTCGCGCGCGCGGTTCTTGCGCACCACCTGCATGTCGACGATGTGCCCGCCCTTGGCGACCGCGCGCGCCTCGATGGTGTCGAGCTCGAGAGCGCCGTGCTCGTACCGGCGCCGGCGCAGGCGGCCCGCGGCGGCGTCTTGCAGCGTGACCTGGGTAGCGATCGTGCCGGTCGGCGGCTGATCGTCGGGATCGCCCTCGAGCCACGCGCCGACCCGCTCGTAGACGAGCTTGGCGTGGTTGCGCACGCGGGCGGGGTAGATCTTGGTGGCGGCGTCGTCGAGCGAGCCGTCCGCGCGGACGACCATCTCGGTGATCATCGCGAGCCGCTGGCGATCCTCGAGCAGCGAGGTGCGATCGATCGACAAGAGCTCCGGCAGCATCGGGAAGATGTGCGCGGGCGTGTAGAGCGTCGCGGTGTTGACGGCGGCGTGGCGATCGATCGGCGAGCCCTTGGGCGCGAGCGCGTCGACGTCGGCGATGCCGACGAGCAGCCGGATCGCGCCCGCCGGGAGCTCCTCGGCGTACTCGATCTGATCGAGATCCTTGGAGTCGGCGTTGTCGATCGACGACCACGGCAGGTCGCGCAGATCGACGACGCCGTCGATGGGATCGCGGTCCGGAACGCTGGCGTCGAGGTCCGGCATCTCCGGCTCGAAGCCGTTGGCCTGGAGGATGCGACGCGCGATCTCGCCGAGGTCGATGGTGTTCCCGATGCTCACGCGGGCATCGTACTCCAAGGCCTGGAACACCGATCGGTTTGAGACCTTCGTCGTCGTCGTCGTCGTCGTCGTCGTCGTCGTCGTCGTCGTTGTCCTCGTCGTCGTCGTCGTCGTCGTCGTCGTCGTCGTCGTCGTCGTCGTCGTCGTCGTCGTCGTCGTCGTCGTCGTCGTCGTCGTCGTCGTCGTCGTC
>JAPLLF010000582.1 GCA_026387715.1 Pseudomonadota bacterium | reverse complement strand
GGTGATCTCGCCGCGCGCGAGGCGGCGCTGCTCGACGCGCGCGCGCTCTGCGAGCTGGCGATGAAGCACACCGCGAACGTCCGCTGGATCGGCTACCTCGCCGAGATCGATGCCGGCCTCGCCGACCTCGCGACGGCCAGGGGCGACGTCAAGGGCGCCCGGGCGGCGTGGACGCTCGTGCGCGATCTGCTCGAGCCGCTGGCCAAGGACGGCCGGCTGTCGTGGACGCGCAAGCCGCTCCTGGAGCGCGCGCGCGCCACCAAGTGAGGTTAGGATGTCGCCATGGGCGAAGATGACATCGTAGGAGAGCGCAGCTTCATGGGAAGCAGCAAGTCGAAGATGTGGACCTACCTCATCTTGATGGTGCTGCTGGTCGTGATCGTCGTCGTGATCAACCTCGTCTGGAAGGACCCGACGCGAGCCACCCAGGGGATGAAGACGTTCATCGGGCTGCCCGGCTGGGCGCTCGCGACGGTCATCTTCATCGTCGGTGCCATCGTGTTCTGGTTCGGCCTCAAGGTCGAGACCGACTGGCCGGAGGCGCTGGGGGCCTTCCTGATCTCGGGCTCGATCGCCGCGTTCGAGTTCATCGTCGGCTGGAGTCACTTCGAGCTCGGGCTCGTCGTGGTGCCCTACCTGATCCCGCTCGCGACGTTCGCCCTGCTACTGATGTACGGCATGAAGAAGAGCGTGTAGCGCGTCAGGGTCGGTGACCGGGGCCGAGCACGTCGTCCCCCGACACACGAACGCACGCGCGACCCCTTCGACCGACGCCGTCTTGCCCTCGAGGAGGGTCGGAGCGGCCCACGCGCCGGCGATCGCCGCCGACGACCGTCGCGCGGCGTCGAGCAGCGCGGCGTGCCCGGTCCCCTCCGTGACGACCACGACCTGCTCGTGCAGGTAGCGATCGAGCGCGGCGAGCAGCGCCGAGGTCGCCCATGGCTCGACGGCCTGCGTGCCGGTGAGCCGCTCGGCGAGGTAACGCTCCGCGAGGCGCAGCGCGGCGTCGTCTCCCGCGACCAGGCCGAGCCGGACGAGGCAGGCGGTCGCGATCGCCGCGCCCGACGGGATGGCGCCGTCGTGGTGCGACTCGGGGCGGTGGACGAGCAGCGGATCGCCCGCCGCGGCGAGGTAGAACACGACGACCGGCCCGGTCGCGTCGACGAAGCGGGCCTGGATCGCGGCGGTCAGGCGCGCGCCGAGCGCCCACCAGGCCCGGTCTCCCGTGGCCTCGGCGAGGTCGAGGAAGCCGGCCGCGCAGAACGCGTAGTCGTCGAGCGTCCCGTCGAGCTTCACGGCGCCCGCGTGGTAGACGCGCCGCACGGCGTCCTCCTCGATCATCGTGTCGCGCACGAACGTCGCGACCCGCAGCGCGAGCGCGAGCGCCGGGGCGTGGTTGGTGGCGCGCCACGCGGCGACGAGGCCCGAGATCGCCAGGCCGTTCCATCCCGCGAGCACCTTGTCGTCGGTGCCCGGTCGGACCCGCGCCGCCCGCGCCACCAGCAGCCGGGCGCGCAGCTCGGCGAGGTGGACCTCCTCCGCGTCGGACCCGCGCGGCGTCACGCGCGCCAGCACCGAGGCACCCGTGTGCTCGAAGTTCCCACCCTCCGTCACGCCGTACGCCGCGGCGAACAGCATGGCGCCCATCGGCCCCAGCGCCGCGCGCAGCTCCGCCGGCGTCCACACGTAGAACTTGCCCTCCTCGCCCTCGCTGTCGGCGTCGAGCGACGAGTACAGCCCACCCGCGGGGTCCGACAGCTCGCGCGCGAGGAACCCGACGGTCTCGGCGATGATGTCCGCGCGCCCCGCGGTCGCGAAGATCCCGAGGAGCTGGGCCTGGTCGTACAGCATCTTCTCGAAGTGCGGGACGAGCCACTTCGCGTCGACGGAGTAGCGCGCGAAGCCACCGCCGAGGTGATCGCAGATCCCGCCGTCGGCCATGCCACGCGCCCACGTCTGGAACGCCGTGCGCGCCGGCAAGCCGAGCGGGAGCCGCCCCGCGCGCGCCAGAAGGTCGTGGGTGGCGCTCGACGGGAACTTGGGCGCGCCGGTGATCCCGCCCAGCCTGGGATCGCAGCGCTCGGCGACCTTGCGGCCCGCCGCGACGAGGATCGAGCTCGCGAGCCGCGCGGGATCCGCGTCGGCGGCGCCGCGGCGGTAGTGCTCGTCGACGCGGGCGAGCCCGTCGATCAGCTGCTCGGCGTTGTCGATCGCGTCGGCGCGGCGCGTGCGATACGCCTCGCTCATCGGCGAGATCAGGTCGCGGAAGCTCGGGCGCCCGTGCCGGGGCTCGAGGGGAAAGTACGTGCCGAGGAAGTACGGACGCCCGTCGGGCAGGCAGAACGCCGACAGCGGCCAGCCCCCACCCTCGCCCTGCACCATGATCGCGTTCATGTAGATCGCGTCGACGTCGGGGAGCTCCTCGCGATCGACCTTCACGTTGACGAACAGCCGGTTCATCAGCGCGGCGGTCTCGGCGTGCTCGAAGCTCTCGTGGGCCATCACGTGGCACCAGTGGCACGCGGCGTACCCGATCGACACGAACACGGGCCGATCGAGCCGCCTGGCCTCCGCGAACGCCTCCGCCGTCCACGCCCACCACTCGACGGGATTGTCTGCATGCTGGCGCAGATACGGCGAGCTCTCGTTGGCGAGGCGGTTGGGCATCCGGACGCACTTACCACACGCGGATAGATGGTAAGAATCGGGTCGCTCATGTCCGACGTGTCATCGAACATCACGCCCATCTCGATCGAGTCCGAGATGAAGAGCTCGTTCATGGATTACGCCATGAGCGTGATCGTCTCTCGCGCGCTACCCGACGCGCGAGACGGGCTCAAACCGGTCCATCGCCGCATCCTGTTCGCGCAGCGACAGCTCAACAACACCTACAACCGCCCGTACATCAAGTGCGCGCGCGTCGTCGGCGACGTGATCGGCAAGTACCACCCCCACGGCGACAGCTCCGTCTACGACGCGCTCGTCCGCATGGCCCAGCCGTTCTCGATGCGCTACATGCTCATCGACGGCCAGGGCAACTTCGGCTCCGTCGACGGCGATCCCCCCGCCGCGATGCGCTACACCGAGTGTCGCCTCGGCAAGCTGTCCAGCGAGATCCTCGCCGATCTCGACAAGGAGACCGTCGACTGGCAGCCGAACTACGACGACAAGGAGCTCGAGCCCAAGGTCCTGCCGACCAAGGTGCCGAACCTCCTGATCAACGGCTCGCAGGGCATCGCGGTCGGCATGGCGACCAACATCCCGCCGCACAACCTGGGCGAGATCGTCGAGGGCGTGCTCGCGATGATCGCGACGCCCGACATGACCGACGACGACCTGATCAAGATCGTCCAGGGGCCCGACTTCCCGACCGGCGGGATCATCCAGGGCCGCGCCGGCATCATCTCGGCGTTCAAGACCGGCCGCGGGTCGATCAGCGTCAAGGGCGTCTGGCACACCGAGGAGCACAAGAAGGATCGCCTCGCGATCATCGTCACCGAGCTCCCGTACATGGTGAACAAGTCGAAGTGGATCTCGGACACGGCCGAGATGGTGCGCGACAAGCGCATCGAGGGGATCTCGAACATCCACGACGAGTCGAGCCGCGAAGGCATGCGCGTCGTGTTCGAGCTCAAGCGCGACGCGGCGGAGAACGTCGTCGTCGCCAACCTGATGAAGTACACGTCGCTGCAGTCATCGTTCTCGGTGAACATGCTGGCGATCGTCGACGGTCGTCCGGTGCTGCTGTCGCTGCGCCGCGCGCTCAAGGTCTTCATCGACCACCGCCGCGAGGTGGTCGCCCGCCGCACGCTGTTCGACCTGCGCGAGGCCCGCGCCCGCCGCGAGCTCGTCGAGGGCCTCGGCCTCGCCGTGATGAACATCGATCGCGT
>JAPLLF010000655.1 GCA_026387715.1 Pseudomonadota bacterium | reverse complement strand
CCGCGCGCGGACAGCATGCCGGAGCCCACGCCGCTGCTCGCCACCGCGAGCGCCGTGCCGCCGGTGACGCGCGACAGGAACACGCGCCGCGACGGCGAGTGCGGCGGTTCGCGCCGGACCCGCCGCTTGCCGTACCACCCGAGGTGGAAGATGTCGGTCACCAGCAGCGCCACGAACACGAGCGCGACGAGCGCGAGCCAGGTGAACGCGATCCAGCCGAACGTGCGCGCGATCGCCGGCGCGAACAGCCGGCTCGCGATCGTGAACGGGATCGAGATCCACAGCAGCAGCATCGTCACGGTGGCGACGGCCCGCCACGGCCGCGGCAGCTCGACCCGGCGGACGAGGCGCACCCACACGTAGAGGTGGATGGTGAGCGAGACGAGCACGCCAAGGATTGCGGGAGCCATCGCGCGGAACGACAAGATAGCAGGCCTGGCGCCGGCTTGCTCCGAGGATGGATTGGGGCAAGATGCAGCGATGCTCGAAGCGACGGCGGCGCACCCGATCGTGCTCTACGACGGCAGCTGCGGGCTGTGTCACAAGTCGGTGAAGTGGCTGCTCCGCCGCGAGGCCGACGGCGAGCTGCGCTACGCGCCGCTGCAGGGCGACACCGCCGCCGCGCTGCGCGCCCGCCACCCCACGATCCCGACCACGCTCGAGAGCGTCGTGCTCGTCGACGGCGATCGCGTGTTCCTGCGCAGCAAGGTGTTCCTCCAGGCGGCCCGGCACCTGCGGGCGCCGTGGCGGTGGGCGTACCACTTCCGGTGGTTCCCCGCGTTCGTGCTCGATCTCGGCTATCGCCTCGTCGCGCGGCTGCGCTACCGGATCTGGGGTCGCGCCGACGTCTGCGATCTGCCGTCGCCCGACAAGCGGGCGCGGTTTCTGCCGTGAGCTCGTAAACGGAAACGAAAACGAAAACGCAAACGGCCGACGTCAGCGGCGTCAGCGGGCGCTCATCTTCGTGAGCATTGCGACGATCCTGCTCAGCAGCTCCTCGAGCGGTGCGACCTCCTCGCGGGTCGCGAGCCCGAGCGCTTGCAGGGCATCGAGCACCGCTGCCGACTCCAGGGCCGACCCTCGTGCGATGCGATAGAACTGACGCTGGTGGGTGCCGGTTGCGGCCTTCATCGCATTCGGTTGCGGGGTTCGTAGGTGCTCGTTTACGTTGGCGTTTGGGTTTGCGTTTGCGTGTTAGTCAGCCGCAACGCGTGCCGGCAGCCCGCCGCGCGGACGCAGCGTGATGAGCGGCTCGGGCACGACGTGGGTGGCGAGCGTGCGAATCGACGCGTGCTGGATCATCGTCGCGAGCACGAGCTGCGCCTCCATCAGCGCGAAGTGCGAGCCGATGCACACGCGTGGCCCCGCGCCGAACGGCAGGAAGTGGTGGCGCGGGCGCGCCTTCTTCGCGTCGGGCAGCATGCGCGCCGGCTGGAACGCGGTGGGCGCGGGGAAGTAGTCGGCGCGGCGGTGGATGCCGCGGATGTTGATCATGAGGATCGCGCGCGCGGGGAAGTGATGCCCGCCGATCGTGACGTCGCGGATCGCCTCGCGGCCGGTGACGTACGCGGGCGGGTGCAGCCGCATCGCCTCGTCGATCACCGCCGCGGTGAAGGGCAGGGCGGGCAGATCGGCGACGGTGACGGCGCGCGCGCCGACGACGGTCGCGAGCTCCTGGCGCAGCGTCGCGAGCGCGGCGGGGTGGCGGCCGAGCTCGTACCACGTCCACGTCAGCGCGTTCGCCGTCGTCTCGTGACCGGCGAGCAAGAGCGTCATGACCTCGTCGCGGATCTCGCGATCGGTGAGCCCCGGGCCGCCGTCGTCGTCGCGCGCCAGCAGCAGCATCGACAGCACGTCGCCGCGATCGACGCCCGCGGCGCGGGCCTCGGCGATCAGCCGGTAGACGACGTCGTCGAGCATCGCCACCGCGCGGCGCATCTGGCGGTGGCGCGGCAGCGGCCACGCGTAGCCGAGCTGCACGACCGAGGTCAGGTTGTCGACGAGCGCGCGCATCGCCAGCTCGAGCCCCTCGGCGACGGTCCGCGCGTCGCCGCGCACGTCGGCGCCGAACATCGTGCGGCCCGCGATCGCGAGCGTGAGCTCCATCAGCTCGCGCGCGAGATCGACCTGCTTGCCGCCGCGCCAGGTAGCGAGCTGCGCGCGGGTCTCGGCGACCATGACCTCGCCGTAGGCCGCGAGTCGCTTCGGCGCGAACGCGGGCGCGAGCAGCTTGCGGTGGCGCCGGTGCGTCGGGCCCTCCGAGGTCAGCAGCCCGTCGCCGAGCATCGGGCGGAGGAACTGCAGGCCGGTCGCCTTCTTGAACGCGTCCGCCTCGTCGGCGAGGATCTGGTGCGCGACGTCGGCGTCGGTGACGACGTACACCGGGATGTGCGCGAGCGAGAACCGCACGATCGGCCCGATCCGCGCCGCCTCCTCGTGCAGCGCGAGCCGGTCGGCGCGGAACTGCAGCAGGTTGCCGATCACCGGGAGCCCCGGCACCGACGGGATCGAGGTCACCAGGCGCGGCGGCCGGAGGAACGAGCCGTCGGAGCGCGTCGCGGGAGGCGTGGCGGTGACCATGCACTCACCATGCGAGCATTCACGCACGTTGACAAGCCTCCGGGTGAGCGACCGTTACCCGGCCGAACCTGCTAGCGTGCGCGCCATGGCACATCGCTTTCACTTCTTCCGGGCCGGTGGCGTCGACCAGGTCAGCCTGCGCGAC
>JAPLLF010000429.1 GCA_026387715.1 Pseudomonadota bacterium | reverse complement strand
GGTGGCGACGCCGGCGTCGATTGCAGCGGGACCGGCACCTCGGGCGCCGGGGGTGGCGCGGGTGGCGCGATCTATCTCCAGACTCCCCAGGTGCTAGGCACCGGGCTATTGCTGGCGCAGGGCGGCGGCGGCGGTGGCGCGACGAACGTGACGCTGCAGACCGAGGGTGGCGCGGGCGACGATGGCCAGCCGACGATCGTCGCCGCGGGCGGCGGCGCGGCGACCGGCACCGGCATCCTCGGCGAGAAGAACGGCGGCGCGACCGGCGGCTTCCGTGATGCGGCGCCGAGCGCGCTCGCGTCGCTCAGCGGCTTGTTGAGCGGCAACGGTGGTGGTGGTGGCGGTGCGGTCGGGCGCATCGTGATCCGCAGCGCCCAGGCCGGCGCGCTCGCGGCGAGCCCGATCGCCGTCGTCGCGCCATAGCCTGGCGAGAAACCGAAGGTTGCATGGGCATTCCTGGGGCACCTGGGGCCTCTGGGAACTCTGCTACCGTCCAGCGCGATGCGCGATCCGAAGCGCGACGGTCTTGCCGATACCGTCGACGACGGCCACCCGGCGCTCGACGTGACGGTCCCCGCCGGCGATGGCGCTGCCGAACCCGAGCCCTCCTCGCCACGGCTTCGTGCGAACACCGGCGAGCTACAAGCCGGCGAGTCGCTCGGCCGCTATCGATTGATCGAGCGCCTCGGGGCCGGCGCGATGGGGGTGGTCTGGGCCGCGAAAGATCCACACCTCGATCGTCAGGTCGCGATCAAGGTCGTGCATCCGCGCCTCGCCGAGGACGACGCTGCCGCTGCGCGGTTTCTGCGGGAGGCGCGGGCAATGGCCAAGGTCTCCGATCGCTCCGTCGTGTCGGTCTTCGACGCGGATCGCGCACGCGAGCGGTTGTTCCTCGTGATGGAGCTGCTCAAGGGCAAGACGCTTGGTGCGATCATCCGCGATCGCCCGCCGGAGGAGCTGCGCGACTGGCGTCGGTGGCTACAGATCGTGATGGTCGCCGGCAAGGGGCTGGCAGCGGCTCACCACGCCGGCGTGCTGCATCGTGACTTCAAGCCCGACAACATCCTGGTCGAGGACACGGGGCGAGTCTCCGTGAGTGACTTTGGTCTAGCGGCGTTGAGCTCCGCGCCCGGCGCGACGACCGAGCTGGGATCCGCGGTCGGCGATCTCGATCTGACGGCCACGGGGACCGTCATGGGCACCCCGCTCTACATGAGCCCCGAACAGCTTCGAGGCGAGGCGCTCGGTCCTCGCGCCGATCAGTTCAGCTTCAGCGTCACCGCGTATGAAGTGTTGTACGGCGAGCGGCCATTCGAGCTCGATCTCGATCCGTCGGCACCGCCGGTCCCGCAGCTGATCCGAGCGATCGTCGAGCGCCGAATTCGATCCGCACCGCGGGGGACGCGATCTCCACAACGCGTGCGACAGACGCTGTTGCGTGGCCTGTCGCCGGCGCCGGAGGATCGCTGGCCCGACATGACGGCCATGCTGGCCGAGCTGCGGGCGGCGATGCCGTCCCGTCGACGACGGGTGGCGGTGATGCTGGGTGGGATCGTGGGCGTCGGCGTCGTGACCGTGGCGATCGCCCGGAACCGACCAGCGGCGATCCCGTGCCAGGATCTCGACGGCGATCTTCGCGCGGTCTGGAGCGAGCGCGCGCACGCGGAGATCGCCGCCCGCTTTGCGAGCACGGGGGCTCCCTCCAGTGCCCTGCTCGCGCGGACCACCACGGCCACGCTCGATGCCTACGCGGACAGCTTTCGAGCGGCGAAGCTGGACACGTGCTTGGCGACCGCCGTTCGCAAGGAACAGAGCGCCGAGCATCAGAGCCTGCGCGCGGCATGCCTGAGCGAGCGCCTCGTCGAGCTGACCGCGGTCGTCGACACCCTTCGCCAGGCAGACCTCGCGGTGGTCGAGCACGCGCAACTTCTCGTCGCGTCGCTCACGCCGACCAGCGCGTGCTCGGATCTCCGGGCGCTGAGCGAGCGGTTGCCCGCGGTCGGCACTCCAGATGCCCGTCGGCGAATCGACGAGCTGCGATCGGAGCTCGCGAACACCAGGGCCATGGTCGCCGCCGGACGGACGCAGGCCGCCGCACAGGCGCTGCCACCGCTGCGGGCTGCGATCGAGGCCACGAACTACCGGCCGCTGCAGGCGAGCGCGGCCCTGACCGCGGCGCTGATCGCGCGAGATCTCGGCCAAGCCAAGCCCGCCGCGGACCTGTTCCGCGAGGCCGTGCTGGCCGCGGAGGCCGGCCGAGATGATCGCACGGCCGCGCGCGCGTGGATCGAGCTCGTCAACCTGCGGGCCAAGGTGTTCGGGGATGCCGCGCGCGCCGCAGAGTCGCTGCAACACGCCGAGGCGGCAGTCGAGCGGATAGGTCCTGATCTCGATCTCCGCGCGGACCTCGCCGCAGCGAGGGGCGTTGCGCTGCGGGTCGCCGGGAAAGGTCCGCTCGCGCGGGCTGCGTTCGCGGATGCCGAAGCGTTACTCGCCCGATCGAAGTTCGACCGGAGCGCTGACCGAGCGAGGGTCGTGCTCAACCTGTCGGGCCTCCTGGGCGAGTCCGGTGAGTATCCGCTCGCCATCAAGCGGGTGAAGGAGGCCATCGCTCAGCTCCGCGCGTCGCTGGGCGAGCACCATCCCGAAGTCGCGTTCGCGCTGGTGCTGGCCAGCGCGTCGCTGCTGGCGATCGCCGATCAGGAGACCGCGGACCGCTACCTGGCGGAGGCCGAACCCCTGCTGCTCGCGAGCGTGGGGGCCGATCACCCGCACATGGGCCACTGGCACATGCAACGAGGGCTGCTCGCGGCACGTCGTGGCGACGTCACCGGCGCGCTCGCGCACTACGCCCGCGCCATCGAGATCTTCAACGCGACCTCCGGTGGCGACACGGCGGAGATCGCCGAGATCGAGCTCTATCGCGCGTATGGCCTGATGTCACTGGGCCAGCGTGGAGCCGCGAACCAAGCCCTGGCCCGGGCGGCGAACATCTTCACCGACCTCGCGGGCCCAGCCGCGCCAGGGCTCTCACGCGTGCACCTGGCCGCCGCATGGGTCGCGTATCATTTCGACGACTACGCGCGAGCCCTCACGCTCGGGGAGGCAACCCTCGACGAGCTCGTTGCCGCGTACGGTCCTAACAACACCTTCCTGCGCGACGCGCATGACGTGGTCGCGCAGATCCACCTTCAGCTCGGAGACCTGAAGAAGGCGGAGCGCTCGATGCGGCTCGCGCTCGACACGTTCACGAACACGGGCGAGCTCGACCTGCCGATCAGCGCGCCGTATGCGGCCTCGCTTGCCGAGCTCCTGGTCGACGGCAAGCGGTTCGCGGAAGTCGTGGCCCTGCTCGCGCCGTTGAGCGCTGCCTATGAGCGATCTCCGTACGCCGTCAACGAATCTGTCCTGGCGTGCAAGCTCGCGCTGGCCGAGGCGCAACACGCGCTCGGGCACGACCCGCTCGCGATCGAAGCCCTCGAAAGCGTCCTCGGGAATCCCGCTGCCGCAGCGCTCTCGCATCGCTACGCGCTCGTGCAATTCCGCCTGGCGACGCTGCTCCCTGATCGCGGCGCCGAGCGACGCCGGTCCATCGAGCTCGCCACCGCGGCTCTGCCGGCCTTGCTCGCGTACGATCCGAAGGAGGCGGCGCGCGCCAGGACGTGGCTAGGCTCGCACCGTTGAGGCGACCGTCGCGACGCCTTGGGGTTAGGGGCCGAGGCGTGGGGTGAACGCCAGGCTGCTGAGGCAGGGCTGCGTGGCGGTGCACGAGCTGTCGCCCGTCGCGTAGAGGATGCCCGACGACAGGTCGTAGTCGAGGCGCACGGTGACGGCATCGCCGACCGCGAGCTCGAGGGGCGGATCGAGCGCCGCGCTCGTCAGGCCGCAGCCACCGTAGGTCAGCTCGCGGGCGGGCGCGCCGCCGGCCTCGAAGCGCACGTTGGGACCGTGGGGGCCGCCGACGCACAGCTCGAAGCGCACGTAGCGATAGGTGCCGACGTCGATCGCGCGCGCTTGCGACGCGAACGCCGCGTTGGCCGCGACCGGATCGATCAGGTCGACGAACGAGACGTCGGTGTCCGCGCAGCCATCGTCGGACGGGCAGTCGGGGTGCACCCACACGCGGGACACCATGCCGCGGTTGTCCATCGTGATGGGATCGACGTCCTCCACCACGTACGCCTGCACGAACTTCACCGCGAACGCTGTCGGTGTCACCGCCTGGGAGCCGGTCGGGTTGTCCGCCGGGCGGCGCCGCGCGGTCGCGGTGGCGCCCTCCAGCTCGAGCACGACGGTGGCATCGCCACACGCCACGGTGGCAAGCACCAGGATCAGCGCGCGCGTGATGAGGTGGTTCACGATCGCTGGATCGACCGGATCGGCGCATCGTGAACCAGCGCCGAAACGCCGAACCGCCACGACCGAGCGGTCGTGGCGGTTCGCGCGTGGTGGTGGTGGGCTAGAGCTCGCAGTTCGCGGCCGAGCCGGTGGTCGTGTCGAGCAGCACGTCGCCGTCGCCGATGCCGCAGTCGATGACGTCGGCGCCCACGTTACCGTCGATGACGTCGTCACCGGCGAGGCCGTTGATGGTGTCGACGCCCGCGCCACCCTCGAGCTGGTTGTCGGCCGCGTTGCCGTCGATGGCGTCGTCGCCCGCGCCGCCCACGAAGTTCTCGACGTCGGTGAACACGAGGTCACACTCGCTGGCCTCGCCGCCACCGGTCACGCCGTCCATCACCGACACGAGGTCGTTGGTGCGCGCCGTGTAGGTCACGGTGTCGATGCCCGCGCCGCCGTGGAACGAGTCGGCGCCGTTGGTGGCCGAGCCTTCGTCGAAGGTGTCGTCGCCGGCGTCGCCGTTCTCGACGTCGTTGCCCGCGCCGCCCTTGAGCGTGTCGTTGCCGAGGCCGCCGTTGAGGGTGTCGTTGCCGAGGCCGCCGTCGAGCACGTTGTCCGAGGCCGAGCCGGTGATCGTGTCGTCGCCGTCGCCGCCGGTCACGTTCTCGACGTCGGTCATGACCTTGTCGAGCTCGCCGCTCTCGCCGTCGAGCGCGGCGCCGTCGATGACGACGGTGACCGCGACGCTGCGCAGCGCGTAGCTCGCGGTGTCGGTGCCCGCGCCGCCGTTGATGACGTCCGCGCCGCTGGTGGCCGCGCCCTCGTTGAACGTGTCGTTGCCGGCGTCGCCGTACAGGGTGTCGTTGCCGAGCCCGCCGGTGATCGTGTCGTTGCCGGCGCCGCCCTTGACGGTCTCGATGTCGGTCGACACCTTGTCGGCCTCCGACGCCTCGCCGTCGTTGGCGGTCGCGTCGATCGTCACGGTCACGGCGTTGGTCCGCGCCGAGTAGTCGGCGGTGTCCGCGCCGGCGCCACCCGTCATGATGTCGGCGCCGTCGGTGGCCGTGCCCTGGTTGAACGTGTCGTTGCCGTCGCCGCCGTCGAGCGTGTCGTCGCCCGCGCCGCCGCGGATCGTGTCGTTGCCCGCGCCGCCGTAGACGGTGACCGCGGTCGCGAACGCCGCGCCGCCGGTGGCCACGCTGCCCGCTCCGGAGAAGGTGTCGTCGCCGTCGCTCATGCTGACGACGAACGTGTCGACGTTGGCGAACGCGATGTCCTTGAACAGATCGGCGTTGAACGTGGCGCCGGTGCTGCCGAACACGAACGTGTCGGCGGTCTTGCCGCCGCGAATCTTCACGGCGTCCGTGCCGCTGATGAGGTCGATGTCGATGCCGACGGCGCCGGTCACGCCGGGGGCGAAGTAGCCCCCCATGAAGTCGAGGATCAGGGTCTGCGCGCCGGCGGTGCCGGTGACGACGAGCTTCTTGAGCGACGTGCCGGTCGCGCCACCGCAGCCGTAGCCGTTGATGGTGATCAGGTTGGCCGGTGGCAGACGCCGTCGTCACGTCGAGGTCGATGTCGCCCTCACCGCTGCCGCAGTCGAGGACGTCGGCGCCGGCGTTGCCGTCGAGCGTGTCGTCGCCCGCGCCACCCCACAGGGTGTCGACGCCCGGGCCGCCCTCGAGCTGGTTGTCGCTTGGGTTGCCGGTGACGTCGTCGTCGCCGCTGCCCGCGATCACGTTCTCGACGTCGAGCCCGACGCGATCGGCCTCGCCGACCTCGCCGCACGCGGTCGTGCCGTCCATCACGATGGTCAGATCGGCGGATCGGGCGTGGTAGTCGACCGTGTCGATCCCGGGACCGCCGATCATCGTGTCGTCGCCCGCAGGACCGCTGCCCTGATCGAAGCGGTCGTCTCCGGAATCCCCTGACAGCGTGTTGGTGCCGGTGCCCCCGCGGAGCGTGTCGTTGCCGCCGCCGCCCGACAGCGTGTCGTTCCCGGCGCCGCCGTCGAGCACGTTGTCCACGGCGGAGCCGACGAGGACGTCGTCGCCAGCGCCGCCGATGACGTTCTCGACGTCCACCGCGATCTTGTCGAGCTCGCCCGCCTCGCCGTCGTCGATCGCCGCCACGAGCGTGACCCGGACGGCCACCGTGCGGGACGCGTAGGACACGGTGTCGATCCCCGTGCCACCGTTGATGGCGTCACCGCCGTTCGCGGCGCTGCCTTCGTCGAACGTGTCGTTGCCCGCGTCCCCGTACAGGACGTCGTCGCCAGCGCCGCCCGCGAGCGTGTCGTCGCCCGGGCCGCCGAACAGGGTGTCGGCGCCCGCGCTGCCGGTGATCGTGTCGTCGCCGCTCCCACCCTTGACGATCTCGACGTCACCGCTGACATCGTCGGCCTCGCCGGGCGCGCCGTCGTTGGCGACGCCGTCGATCGTGATCGTCAGCGCGGCGCTCCGTGCGCCGTAGTCGGCGACGTCGACGCCAGCGCCGCCGATCATCCGATCCCCGCCGTCGGCGACCGTCCCCCCGACGAACGTGTCGTCGCCAGCCCCGCCGTCGTAGGTGTCGGCCGCGCTGCCCCCGCGCAGCGTGTCGTTGCCAGCGCCGCCGAAGATCGTGAGCGGCGCCGCGAACGGGCCCCCGGTCGTGGCGTTGCCCATGCCCGAGAACGTGTCGTTGCCGTCGTCGAGGTTGATCACTCGCTGCTCGATGCCGGCCATCGTGACGTCGAGGTAGGCGTCGGCGTTGACCGCGACGCCGGCGGCGCCGAACACGAACGTGTCCGCGAGCGACGTGCCGACGATCTTGAGCTGGTCCGTCTGGTTGCCTAGATCAACCGCGATCCCGACGGTGCCGAGCGAGCCGGTCCCGAACAGCCCGCCGCGATAGTCGAGGATCACCGTCTGATCGCCCGCCGTGCCTTCGACGACGTCGAGGTGCTTGAGCGTCGTCACGGTCGCGCCGCACGGGTAGCCGTTGACCTCGATCGCGCCGCTGCCGCCCCGTGCGATCAGCGCGATGTCGTCGGGCTCGAGCGTCAACGTCATCACCTTCGTGGCGCTGACGTAGCTGCACTGCGCGGTCAGGTCGGCGAGCGCCTCGGCGATCTCCTCGATGCCCTCCACCGCGGCTCTCGGTGGCGTGGGTGGCGGACTGCATCCGAGCAGCGCCAGCCAGCAGCCACATAGCAGCGCGCGCATCGGAGGTGTACATCGACCACCTACCTCGACCGTCGAGTGGTCAACCTGCGACGGGGGCGGACGAGTCACCTGCCATGCACCTCTCCACGCGTTCGCTGATCGTCGCGACGCTCGTCGCGCTGGCCGGTGAGGCCACCGCCTACACGATCAAGACGAGCTCGCAGGGGGCCAACCTCCACTGGGGAGAGGGCGAGGTGGTGTTCGCGCCAGTCGCGGCGGCCGACGTCGCGCAGACCTCGATCGCGGCGATAGAGACCTGGCAGGCCGAGCTGGTCGCCTCCGCCAGCCCGGTGTCGATCCGGCTGGCCGACGCGCCCGGGCAGGCCGCGCCCCACGTCACCGATGGGATCAACACGATCCGGTGGGCCGAGGCCGCGGACGATCCCGATCTCGAGATGGGCATCCTCGCGAACACGTTCGTCGCGTATCGCACGGTCGATGGCGA
>JAPLLF010001112.1 GCA_026387715.1 Pseudomonadota bacterium | reverse complement strand
CTGAGCGAGCGCGGAGTCGGACGCCAGCGTGAGCGCGCGCAGCGCCGGCAGCGGGCAGCGATCGAGCGCACCCGAGCTGTCGATCAGCGTGCCGAGCTCGCGCAGCGCGCGCGTCGGTCCCCGCGCAAGCGCCGCGAGTTGCTCGATGCGTACGTCGTAGAGACCGTGGAGCAGCGGGAGATCGTCGAGGACGCGGTCCACCTCGATCTCGGCGATGCCGATGTCGAGGTGGCGCACGAGTCGCCAGGCCCCATGCTTGGCGTTCGGATCGATGCGCTTCGCGCTCGCGCGCCAGCCCGTCACCGCCCGCAGGCGACCGGCGGCGACGAAGCCGTTCTCGAAGATCCGCTGATCGAGCAGCTTGGTCAGCGGCTCCGCCCACCGAGCGCCATGCTCGCCGAGGAGCTCGCGCTCGCGGGCGTCGGTGTTCTTCCGTGCGCGGCCTTCCGTGCGCGCGCGCTGGAGCGAGATCAGCTCGCCGCGCGGATCCCCTTGCTCGGTCAGCCAGTCGGCGTAGACGTCGCGGATCGCGAGGTCGTCGGGCGCCGCGTAGATCGCCGCGAGCATCTCCGGCTCGCCACGAGCCTTCGCCGCGCCGCGGCGGATCTGCACCGCGTAGTGCTGCTCCATCGCGGTCAGGTGCGCCTCGGCCGCCGCCGTCAACGACGGCGACGGCCGCGCCCCCAGCGCACCGAGCTCTCGCCGGGTCTCGCGCGGGAGCGCGAGCTTGCCGAGCTCCGGGGCGATGCGGCGGTCACCGAGCTTCATGATGCGAGCGCACACCGACTTCCAGACCGCGGCGCGATCCGCGTAGCCACGGCGCGGGAGCTGGGCCAGCACCCGGGGCATGCGCGGATCATCGGGCCACGCGGCGATGCGCGCGTAGCATGCGAGGCCGAGCTTGCCGTTGGCGGGCCACATCTCCGCGAGCAGGCGCCCGACATCGGTCGGCTCGCGCTCGCCATCGATCACCAGCCATGCGGCGATGCGCTCCGCGACGGTCCGGCCGGGGACTGGACCGCGGATGCGATCGAGCTCGGCGCCGACGCGATCGACGAGGTCGGCGATCCGCGGGTGTCGACATGCGCGCCACGCCGAGGGCAGCGCGCCGATCGCGCGCTCGAGATCGCCCTCGTCGAGGGCGGTGCGCGCTTCGGCGAGATGCGAGATCGACGACGCCTTCACCGGCTGGATTCTCGCACCGATGGTCCGCGCCTGGAGCGCCCTCCCCACATGGGGGGCTCGGGATCGACGGCACCCCTGCGAGCCTGCCGGTCGTCAACGCGACGCGCCCGTTGTAGCTTCCTACCATGCCGACCTCCCGCACCGGATTCGATCTGACCCCGCTCACGGCCGCGCAGGTCGTCGCGCTCGCCGCCGCGTTCACCCCCGAGGAGCGGCGGGTGATCCTCCACCAGGGCACCGAGCCCGCCGGGTGCGGCGTGTTCCTCGACAACAAGCAGGCCGGCGTCTACACGTGCCGCCTGTGCGGGTTGCCGCTGTTCGAGTCCACGGCGAAGTTCAACTCCGGGACCGGGTGGCCGAGCTTCGGCAAGCCGTTCGACGAGCAGCACGTGCGGAACATCGAGGACCACTCGCACGGCATGACGCGCGTCGAGATCCGGTGCGCGCGGTGCGACGGGCACCTCGGCCACGTGTTCGACGACGGTCCGGCGCCGACGCGGCTGCGTTACTGCCTCAACTCGGTCTCGCTCGAGTTCGTCGCCGCCGGTCAGCCGCTCCCGCTGCGGAGCTGACGTGACCGGCAAGCTCCCCTTCGGCCCGCCGCTCCCCGTGATGCTCGCGAAGCCCGGCGCCCTGCCGGACGCCGCCGACGGCAGCTACCTCTACGAGCCCAAGTGGGACGGCTTTCGCGCGCTCGTGTTCAAGATGGGCGATCAGATCTACCTCCAGTCGCGCGACGAGAAGCCGCTGGCGCGCTACTTCCCCGAGCTCGACGCGCCGCTCCGCGCGAACCTGCCGGAGCGCTGCGTGCTCGACGGCGAGATCGTGATCGCGACCGGCGACCAGCTCGACTTCGAGGCGCTGCTCCTGCGCATCCACCCCGCCGAGTCGCGCATCAAGATCCTCGCCGCCGACAAACCGGCGTCGTTCGTCGCGTGGGATCTGCTCGCCGAGGGTGACGAGGACCTGCGCCCGCTCCCCCAGGCGATGCGGCGCGCCCGGCTCGAGCGCGTGCTCGCCGCCGCGCAGCCGCCGATCTACCTCACGCCGATGACGCACGATCCGGCGATCGCGCACGACTGGTTCCAGCGGTTCGAGGGCGCCGGGCTCGACGGCGTGATCGCCAAGCCCGCGGCGCTGCCCTACACGCCCGGCAAGCGCGTGATGACGAAGATCAAGCACGTGCGCACCGCGGAGTGCGTCGTCGGCGGGTTCCGCTGGTACAAGGGCGGCAAGGGCACGCTCGTCGGCTCGCTGCTGCTCGGGCTCTACGACGACGCCGGCCGGCTCCACCACGTCGGGGTGACCTCGGCGTTCAAGCAGGCCGATCGCGCCGCGCTCGCGGAGCGGCTCGCCCCGCTCCGCATCGACGCCGCCGACGACCATCCGTGGAAGGACTGGGCGGCGTGGACCGACAGCGTCGCGCCCGCGGCCGAGGCCACCACGAGCGCGGCGAGCACGGACGCGCCGGCGCAGCGCAAGCCCGGCGCGAAGAGCCGGTGGACGCAGAAGAAGGACATGTCCTGGATCCCGATCAAGCTCGGGCTCGTCTGCGAGGTCGGCTACGACCACCTGCAGGGCACGCGCTTCCGGCACGCGACCCACTTCAAGCGCTGGCGCCCGGACAAGCCCGCCGCCGACTGTCGCTACGATCAGCTCGACGTCACCCCCGCGTTCGAGCTCGCGTCGATCTTCCAGCCACCGCGGTCACCATGACGCGGCCCTCCACCGGCGCGGCGCTCCGCACGCTGCTCGCGCTGGCGCTGCCGATGGTGCTCGCGCGCGCGAGCCAGTCGGTCGTGACGTTCGCCGACGTGATCCAGGTCAAGCACCTCGGCCCCGGCGCGATCGCCGCGACCGCGACCGGCGGCCTCAACGTGTTCGGCCTCGCGATCCTGCCGATGGGGACGGTGTTCATCGTCCAGAGCTTCGTCGCCCAGCTCGTCGGCAGCGGCCAGCGCGAGCGCGCGCCGCGCTACGCGTGGTACGGGCTCGCGATCGCGCTCGTCGCGGCGCTCGTGTCCGCCGCGGTGATCCCGCTGATCGGCCCGGCGCTGTCGCTCACCGGCTACTCGCACACGGTGCAGGCGCAGATGACGGATTACATGGCGATCCGCATGTTGTCGGTCGGCGCGATCGTCGGCGTCGAGGCGCTCGGCAACTGGTACGGCGGGCTCGGCAACACGTGGATGCAGATGGTCGCCGGCATCCTCACGATGGTGGCCGCGGTGTTCTTCAACTGGGTGTTCATCGACGGTCACCTCGGCGCGTCGGCGATGGGCGTCGCCGGCGCCGCGCTCGCGAGCGTGATCGCGTCGTGGCTCGGGTTCGGGTTCCTGGCGCTCGCGCTGTGGCGCGGCTGGGGCAACGCGCCGAAGGTCGCCAAGCTCGAGCTGTCGCGCGCCGAGCTCCGGCGCGTCGTGACCTTCGGCCTGCCGAACGGCTTCAACTGGTTCCTCGAGTTCGCGGCGTTCCAGGTGTTCGTCAACGGCGTGCTCGCCGGGCTCGGCGACGAGCCGGTCGCGGCGCTCAACGTCGTGATCGCGGTGAACTCGCTCTCGTTCATGCCGGCGTTCGGCCTCGCGTCGGCCGGCGCGATCCTCGCCGGGCAGGCGATCGGCCGCGGCGAGCGCGAGGCGGTGGCGCGCCAGATGAAGATCACGCTGGGCGCGACGATGACGTGGATGCTCGCGATCGCGCTGATCTACACGATCGCGCCGCACCCGATCCTCGGGATGTTCGCCGAGGGCCCCGGCGCGGCGCGGCTCGTCGAGCTCGGCACCACGATGCTCCTGATGAGCGCCGCGTGGCAGGTGTTCGACGCGACGTCGATGACGATCGCCGAGACGTTGCGCGCGGCGGGCGACACCAAGTGGACGGCGATCGCGCGCATGCTGCTCGCCTGGGGCGTGTTCACGCCGTCGGCGTTCATCGTCGTGCGCGTGTTCGACGGTGGCCCGCTCGGCGCGATGGCGTGCCTCGCGGTGTACCTCGCGCTGCTCGCGATCGTGCTCGCGCTGCGGTTTCGCACCGGCGCGTGGAAGCGGATCGAGCTGATCGAGCCGAAGCTGGTCTGAGCGCGCGCGCTACTTCGCGAGCCAGCTGGCGATCGCCTCGACGCTGGCGGTGTCGAGCGTCGCGTCGGGCGCGTTGTAGCCAGCCTGCACGGCCGCGAGGTCCGCGCGCAGCTCCGCGATCGGCCGCACCTCGTGCTTGAGCACGTGGTTGGCCTCGGGCGCGATGACCACCAGGGCGTCGGGCCGCGCCGCCGCGAGCCGCCTGGCGTCGAGCTCGGGATCGACCTGGAGGTCGTGGGCGCCGTTGTAGATCATCACGCGGGTGGGCACCTTGCCGAGCACGGTCGCGAGATCGAAGCCGAACAGCGGGCGCGCGAGGCCGGCGGTCGCGGGATTCACGAGCTGCGCGACGAGCCCCTGGACCGCCGGGATCGAGCTCACCGTCCGCGGGTCGACGTCCTTGCCCGCGAGGAAGTCGACGAACCCCGCCTTGAGCGACGCGAGCTCGCGATCCGCCGTGGCCTGATCGATCGCCTTCGCGGTCACCGCGCCGGCGAACTGGTTGCCGAGCTGGGACATCATGACGTCGACCATCGAGCGCCCGGGCGCCGACAGCAGCACGAGCCCGGCGATCTGCGTGCCCTCGGCGAGCGCGACGCGGGTCGCGTGGATGCCACCCTCGCTGTGCCCCGCGATGTAGAGCTGCGTCGGATCGACCTCCGGGCGCGTGCGCGCGAAGGCGAGCGCGGCGCGGCCCTCGTCGACGTAGGTGTCGAACGCGAGCTTGGTGAGGTCGATCTTGTTGCCGCCGGTGGCGGCCTTGTCGAACCGCAGCACCGCGAACCCGCGATGGCCGAGCGCCTCCGCGAGCAGCTTGGCCGAGCCGTTGTCCCCGGGGAGCAGCGGCGAGCCCCAGTTGCGATCGGTCGGGCCGCTGCCCGCCATGAGCACGACGGTGCGGTGCTTGCCGCTGGTCGGGTGGACGAAGGTCCCGGGGATCGTGCGGCCCCCGGCGACGAACGTGACCTCGTCGCTCGCGATCGCGACGTCGGTCGCGACGATCATCACGGGCCCGCGCTCGGTGGTCACCGGCTTCGCCGTCGAGCTACAGGCGACGAGCGCGAGCGCGACCCCGGCGAGGCGGCTCACTTCGCGACGACCTTGATCTGATCGGGGCCGATGTGGTCGCGCGCGAGCTTGGCGCACGTGCGGATCTGGTCGTTGTCGACGTTGGGGCCGGCGCTCGCCGCCTTCATCGTCGTCTTGGTGTCCTCGTCGAAGAACCGGAACACCTGCACGTCGTCGACGCCGGTGGCGACGACCTGGACGCACGCGTAGCTGCCCATGGTGTCGTCGTCCTTCTCCTTGCGCTCGGCGCACCGCGCGCGGAAGTGCTCGGCGTTCTCGAACGTCCACCCGTAGACCGTGATCTGGCAGAGCGGATCACCCGGCAGCACGCCGAGCCGCGGCTGCTTCTTGAGCAGCGCGTCCTGCTCGGGCTTCGTCAGCTTCTTGCCTCCGCGGATCAACGAGCACGACGCGGCGGCCTCGCCGTCCTTGCTCGTGTCGTCGCGCACCGTGAGCGGCTCCTTCTCGCCGAGCGCGGCCGTGTACACCGCCGGATCGATCAGCTGCTCGCACGGGATCTTGGCGTTGCCGGGGATCGGCGGCGTCTGGGTCTTGGCGACCTGGCCGCGCGCCTTCTTCTCGGCCTGCTCCTTGGCCTCCTCCTCCTTCGCCGCCTCGAGGCCCTTCTGTTCGGCGCTCTTGCCGCACGCGCCCAGACCACCACCGAGAAGCACGATCGCCGCGAACGCCGAGAGACGAATCCTCATGCGGCGGAAGCTATCACTACTTGTGAGCCGATCGATCGTACGGCACAGTTCGCCCGTTTCGAGCGCCCATAGTTCAGTGGATAGAACACTCGCCTTCTAAGCGAGTAGTCGCAGGTTCGATTCCTGCTGGGCGCACGGTCCTTCGAGGTTCGTACGCTCACTTACGCCGGTTGCGTCGTGACCGACCGCGTCATTTTGACGGTCTCCAATCGCGCGAGATGTCTAGCGATCCATTTGGTTCGCGCTCCAAAGTTCACCTATGGTTGTCCGCGATGCTGCCAAATAAACTGCTTGGCCTTCTTTCGATCTCGCTCGGGACGATTCTCCTGGGCGGGTGTCCATCGGTGGACGTCGATCCTGGTGAGGGCGTCGACGACACTCCAGCCCGCGGCCCGACCGTCGAGTTCGATCCCGCGAAGTCGATCCTCCCGTTCCCCAACGATCTCGCGCGATCGCCGGACGGCAAGAAGATCGCGCTGCCCGCGCAGGCCTGCGAGAGCGCGTCGGGTGCCGCCATCCGCATGGGCGTGCTCAACACCCTCGACGGCTTCGGCACCTACCAGGCCGCGATGTCGGTGACGATGACCGAGGCGTTCGACATGGCGAGCGCCGCGGCGAACGTCAAGATGTACAAGAAGAGCGGCATCGGCGTGGTCACCGAGGTGCAGAACCTGATCATGCTGCCGAGCGTGTCGGTGCGCTACGTCGATCCGACCAACTGCGCGGCGCCGTCGCTGGTGCCGTCGCTCGTCCTCGTGTCGCCCGCACCGCTCACCCAGAACACGACGTACGACGTCGCGATCCTCGACGGGCTCAAGGCCTCGACGGGAGCCGCGTTCGGCCCCGACGCGACCTGGGTGCTCGCGCGCAGCGTGGCCGCACCCGTGGTGTTCGAGGGCGACGTCGTCGTCCAGAACAACACGCCGCTCGATCCGACCGACGCGGCGCAGCTCGCGCAGCTCCAGTCGCTCGGCTTCCTGTGGAACACGCTCCAGCCGATGTTCAACGTCCTCGACTCGCAGGGCCAGAAGCGCGACCGCCTGCTCGTCGCGTTCGAGTTCACCACCGCGACGGTGACCAGCCCGATCGATCCGGCCGTCGCTGGCTCGATCGCCAACCAGCTGCCGACCACGGGCTTCCTGGGCTTCGCGTTCCCCGCTCCGAGCATCACGCAGGCAGGCCTCGGTGAGGCGTTCCTCAACGCGGTGCTGCCCGCCGGCACGTGCTCGGCGCTGCCGTGCAACGCGGTCGCCGACGTGCTCGGCGCCAAGTTCGCGTCGGTCCAGTACCAGACGCCGCAGCCGAACCCGCTCGTGGGCGGCAAGCCCGTCCCCGGCGCGTGGAGCGACCCGGTCAAGCCGGTGGCGCCCGCCACCCCGATCGATCCGTTGCTCGACACCCTCGTGGTCGTGCCCAAGTGCACGATGCCGGCGAACGGCTGGCCGACCGTGATCTTCGGTCACGGCCTGGGCAGCTCCAAGGAGAGCCTCCTGGTGTTCGGCCCGCAGCTCGCGGCCGCCGGCTTCGCGTCGGTCGCGATCGACTTCGTCGCCCACGGCTCGCGCGCGGTGCAGACCTCGGACTCCCCCTTGCTCGCGTGCAGCGGCACGCCTTCCCCGACGGCCGCGCCTCAGTGCTTCGGGTTGTTCCTGTCGACCGACCTCGCCGGCACGCGCGACAACATCCGCCAGACCGTCCTCGATCTGCAGCGCCTGTCGCTCGCGCTGTCGGCGTGCAACGCGGGCACCGGCTGCGCGGGCCCCGACAGCATCGCCTTCAAGGTCGACTCGTCGAAGATCGTCTACGCCGGCATCTCGCTCGGCGGCATCGTCGGCACGACGTTCACGTCGCTCAGCCCGATCGTCAAGGCCGAGGTGCTCAACGTCCCGGGCGTCGGCCTGCTCGACATCCTCGAGAACACCGCCGAGGTCCAGATCCGCTGCTCGCTCGTCAACGCGCTGATCGACGCCAAGATCCTGACCGGCGACAAGTGGAACCCGTCGTCGCCGACCGCCGGCCTCTGCGTCGCCGCCGATCAGGGCTGGAAGAAGCAGCCCGGCTACCTGCAGTTCTCCGGCATCGCGCGCTGGGTGCTCGACCCCGCCGACGGCGCGAACTACGTGCAGCGGCTGCTCACCAAGCGCTTCCTGATCCAGAAGGTCGTCAACGACGAGGTGGTCCCCAACATCGCGACCGATCGCGAGGCGCTGCTCCTCGGCATGCCGACCGCCGCCGCCGCCGACGCGCAGGTGTCCGGCACGCCCGCGCCGTCCGCCGCGATCACGACGAACCCGCAGGCCAACAAGTTCGTCCAGTACACGACGCTCCCCGCCGATGCCGGCACCGGCTTCCCGGGCAACACGTTCAGCCACGCGTCGCTGCTCCGCCCCGCCGGCGCGGGCGTGGCCGGCCAGCTCGGCACGCTGCGGCTGCAGACCGACGCGATCACCTTCCTCTTCTTGAACAAGTGAGCACCCCCATGAACTCCAAGATCCTGCTTCCGCTCCTCCTCACGGGTGGCCTCACGTCGGTCGCGTCGGCCAACGGGTTCGTCATCAACGAGCACGACGCGGCCGCGACCGGCCGCGGCAACGCGGTGACGGCCACCGACGACTCGCCGTCGTCGATCGTCTACAACCCCGGCGGCATCGCCGTCGGCGCGGGCACCAACGTCGAGGTGTCCGGCACGATGGTCGACGCGAGCGGCTCGTACACCGATCCCGCCGGGGTCAAGACCGACACCACCTCGAGCCCCGCGGTGTTGCCGGCCGTGTTCGTCACGTCGCGCGTCACCGACATGATCTCCGTCGGGGTCGGCTTCCACCTCCCGTTCGGCCTCGCGATCAAGTGGCCGGCGTCGTCGCCGCAGAACGAGGTCATCAAGGAGCAGTCGCTCCGCACGTACTTCATCACGCCGGTCGTCGGCGTGAACCTGAGCAAGTTCGTCCCCGGGCTCAGCTTCGGTGGTGGCGTGGACATCGTCCCCGCCACGGTCGAGCTCAAGCGCGCCGTGGTGTTCGGCGACGTCGTCGGCGAGGCGCACCTCGGCGGCTCGGGCGTCGGGGTCGGCGGGCGCGTCGGCGTCCAGTTCAAGCCAGCGTTCGCCAAGGGGCTGTCGCTCGGCGCGATGTGGCGGAGCAAGGTGAAGATCGACTTCGACGGCACCGGCGACTTCGACATCGATCCGTCGGTCCGCGGCCAGCTGCCGCCGGACGGCGACATCGCGACCTCGGTCACGCTGCCGCAGTCGGTCGCCGGCGGCGTCGCGTATCGCCCGGTCCCCGAGCTCGCGCTCGAGCTCGATGCCGTGTGGATGGGGTGGTCGTCGTTCAAGGAGCTCAAGATCATGCTGCCGGGTGGCTCCGAGAGCGTCGCGGTCGAGAACTACAAGAACACCGTGTCGCTGCGCGTCGGCGCCGAGTACGGCCTCAAGGCCGTGCCGCTGTCGATCCGCGCGGGCTACGTCTACGACCCGACGCCGATCCCGGCGACCACGGTCTCGGCGCAGCTGCCGGACGTCGACCGCCACGTGGTGACGGCGGGCGGCACGTACGCGCTGACGCCGTCGTACGGCGTGAGCGCCGCCGTCCTCGCGGTGCTGCCAGTCGAGCGCGACACGGCCCCGGACCTGTACATGCCGATCCACAAGGGCACGTACGGCGTGAGCGCGCTCGTGCTGTCGGCGACGTTCAACGGCCGCTTCGGCGCCAAGTAGCGCTCAGGGAATCGCCACGGGGTCAGTGCTTGTTGGCGAACTCGGCGGCGAGCTTCATCTCGTCCGCGGCCAGCTTGAGCGCCTCCTTGGCACGCTTGGCGTGCCCGCCGAGGTCGAACTCGTTGGCGGCCTGCGCTGCCTCCACCTTGCTGTACGCCTTGCCGACGAGGTCCTGTGCCGCCGCGAGGTTGGGGTGACGCTGACCGATGTTGTCGGCGGGATCCTTGGCGAACGCGATCGTGAGCGGGGCGGCGATCGCGGTGACGATGACGAGGGCGCGGACGAGGGACTTCGACATGATGGCTCCTTGAAACGGGTGAACGGACGAGACCTTCCTTGTGCAGTCGACGTGCCGCGGGCAGAGCCGCTCGAAATCGCGCCGTAACGCCTCGGAATTCCCGGTGGTATCGGCGCCAGCCTGCACCCTGTCGGCTGGAGCCGACAGCTGGACCTCGACGAGACCTGCTAGGCTGGAGGCCGCGTGAACGACGTCGGTCGCTATCGGATCGTCCAGCGCATCGGGCGTGGGGGCATGGCCGAGGTGCTCGAGGCGGTCGCGGTCGGCGAGCACGGGTTCGAGCGTCGGGTGGCGATCAAGCGCCTGCTCGCGCCCACCGACGCGGACGCGGACGCGGCGATGTACGCGCGGATGTTCCTCGATGAGGCCCGCATCGCCGCGCGGCTCCACCACGCGAACATCGTCGCGGTGCTCGACTACGGCATCGCCGACGGGCTGCCGTTCCAGGTCCTCGAGCACGTCGATGGCATCGACCTGCGACCGTTGATCGGGATCGCCGGTCGACCGTTCCCGATCGCGCTCGCGCTCCACGTGTGCGTCGAGGTCGGCCGCGCGCTCGCGTACGCCCACGCGGTCACCGATCCGCTCGGCACGCCGCTCGGTCTCGTCCATCGCGACGTCACGCCCGGCAACGTCCTGGTCGCGTGGTCGGGTGACGTCCGGCTGACCGACTTCGGGATCGCGTTCGCGCACGGGCGCGCCGAGAAGACGCTCGACGGCACCACCAAGGGCACCCCGCTGTTCATGGCGCCCGAGCAGGTGCTCGGCGAGCCGATCGATCCCCGGGCGGACGTGTTCGCGCTCGGCTGCGTGCTCCACACGCTGGTCGTCGGGGCGAGCCCGCAGGCGCAGGACGACCAGCGGTTCCAGCTGATCGCGGGTGGCGAGCTCGCGCTATCCGACGCGTTGCCCGAGGACGTGCGCGCGATCGTGGCACGCGCGACGCGCCGGGATCCGCGCGCGCGCTACGCGACCGCCAGCGAGCTCGTCGCGGCGCTC
>JAPLLF010000807.1 GCA_026387715.1 Pseudomonadota bacterium | reverse complement strand
GCGGATCGACGGGTTCGTGCTGCTCGACAAGCTGCGCCAGCACCAGCGCGCCGTCCGCGACGGCCGCCCGGGACGCGACGTCAAGCTCATCGACGACGAGCTGCGCCAGGCGACCGCCAACTTCTGCGATCCGTGCAACCGCTGGGTGCCCGATCGCGTGACGATCGACGAGCTGTATCCGCTCGACCGGATCGACGACGCGGCGCGCGCGGTCTGCCTCGGGTTCGAGTTCCACGACGGCACGACGGTCTACGGCGCCGCCCGCCCTCGCGCGTGTCGATGATCGCGCGCGTGGTCCTCGGCGCGCTCGTCGCGTGCGGCGCCTGTCGCGCGCCGGATCGCGGCCCGCACGAGCGCGCCGGCCGCGCGACGCCGCGCGACGGCGGCACGCTGCGCGTCGCGAGCACCAACGCGGTGGTCACGCTCGATCCGACCTACGCGCTCGAGGACGCGTCGATGTTCGCGATCCACGCGATGACCGCCACGCTCGTCGACTACGAACCGGCGACCGCCGACCCGGCCGTCGGCGCGCGCGTCGTGCCGGGGCTCGCCGAGCGCTGGGACGTGTCGCCCGATGGCCTCGCGTACACGTTCGCGCTGCGCGCCCACCTCGCGTACGCCGACGGCTCGCCGATCGTCGCGGCCGACGTGCGCGCCGCGCTCGAGCGCGCACGCGCGACCCCCGACTCGCCGTTCGGCGTGTACCTCGCGAACGTCGCGCAGGTCACCGCGCCCGACGCGCGCACGCTGACGATCCGGCTCACCACCCGGGACGTCGCGTTCCTCGACGTGCTCGCGATGCCGTTCACGGCCCCGCGCTCGGCGCGCGATCCCGAGCTCGCCTCGGGACCCTTCGTGCTCGCGTCGTGGGATCGCGGGCAGCGGCTCGTGCTCGCCCGGAACCCGCACTACTGGAACGCCGCGCGCGTCCACCTCGCGCGGATCGTCCTCGTCGAGAACGTGCCGCGCGACGTGCAGTTCCTGATGTTCGAGGCCGGCGAGCTCGACGCGGCCGAGCGACTCTCGGCGGCGGACCACGCGTGGCTCGCGGATCAGCCCGCGTGGCAACCGTACGTCCACCGCCGCGCGCTGATGAACGCGTACGGCTCGCGGATGAACGTGCGACAGAAGCCGTTCGACGATCGGCGCGTCCGCCAGGCCCTCAACTACGCGCTCGACAAGTCGCATACCGTCAAGCTCCTCGCTGGCACCGGCGTCGCCTCGCACGGGGTGCTGCCCCCGGGGCTGTTCGGGCGCGACGACACGCTCGCGCCCTATCCGCACGACCCCGCGCGCGCCCGCGCGCTGCTCGCCGAGGCGGGCTATCCGGACGGCTTCGACGTCGACTACGCGGTGATGAACGACGACGAGGCCGTGCGGCTCGCGACCTCGCTCCAGGCGGACCTCGCGGAGGTCGGCGTGCGCGTCCACCTGTCGGTCACAGCGTTTTCGACGTACGCGACGATCCTCGGCCGCGCCGACGGCACGCCGCTGGCCAAGGCCTCCTGGCTCGGTGACTTTCCCGATCCGTCGAGCTTCTTCGACGCGCTCTTCCACTCGCGCGGGATCGCCGACGACAACGCGACGAACTGGTCGTTCTACGAAAACCGCGAGCTCGACGCGCTGCTCGACGCCGCGCGCCGCGAGCCCGACGAGGCCCAGCGCGCCGCGATGTATCGACGCGCCGAGCGTATCGTCTACGACGACGCGCCGTGGATCTGGGACTACCACCAGCAGCTCGTCGAGGTCGTCCAGCCCTACGTCCGCGACTACGAGCCGCACCCCGTGTGGCAGCGCGACTACACGTCCGCCTGGCTGGATCGCGTCGACGATCGCGTCGACGATCAATAGCCCGGCAGCGGCGACGGCGACCGATCCGGATACAGCGGCGCGACCGTCGCGAGCTGGCGCGCGAGGGCCGCGGGATCCTGGGTCGGCGCGCGACACAGCTCGCGCACGCACACGTACGCCGTGGGCAGGTCGTGCTGTGCGCGCTTGCCCTCGGCCGCCGGCACCAGCTTCGCGAGCTCCGGATCGACCACCGGCACGACGACGATCGAGGCGTTCGGCAGCCACGCACGGCGGACCTCTGCGACCAGCGGCGCCGCGGCCACCGGCTCGCCGACGATCACGATCGAGATCGGGTCGTCGAGGTAGGCCTCCAGCGCGCTCCGCAGCGCCGACGCGCTACCCCGCGCGAGCTCGGCGTTGAACGCCGCGAACAGCCGCGCCGCCCGCGCCCGCCACGTCGGGTCGCCGGTGAGCTCCGCGAGGCGTACCAGATCGAGGGCCGCGACGGCGTTCGCGGACGGCTCGGCGCCGTCGTCGATCGGCCTGCCGCGAACGAGGATCGGCTCGCCCTCGGTCATGAAGAAGCCGCCGTCGCGATCGCCGAACCGTGGCTCCAGCTGCGCGGCGAGCGCGAGCGCGGCCTCGAGCCAGGGGCGCTCGCTCGTCGCCGCGAACAGGTCGAGCAGCCCGGCCACCACGGACGCGTAGTCGGTCAGCGTGGCGACCCCGCCCGCGCGCCCCGCGGTGTAGCTGCGCGCGAGGCCACCGTCGGGCGTGCGCAGCTTGGCGAGGACCAGCGTCGCCGCGCGCCTGGCGATCGCGAGGTAGTCCGCGCGATCGAGCGCGAAGCCCGCGCGCGCGAACGCGCCGATCGCCAGGCCGTTCCACGACGCCACGACCTTGTCATCACGCGCCGGGAGCGCGCGCGTCGAGCGCGCGGCGAGCATCGCCGGGCGCGCGCTGGCGAGCCGCGCCGCGAGCGTCGGCTCGTCGATCCCGAGCTCCGCCGCGACCGCCGCGGCGGTGCGGGGCACGTGCAAGACGCTGCGCCCGTCGACCTGGGCCGCGCCGACGCCGAACCAGGCGCGCGCCGCCGGCGCGGCCTCGCCGGCCGCCGCGTCGATCTCGGCCGGCGTCCACGTGTAGTAGTAGCCTTCGACGGACGTCCCGTCGGGCCCGCGACTGTCCGCGTCGCTCGCCGACGCGAAGCCGCCATCGGCGGTCCGCAGCTCGCGGGCGAGGTAGTCGAGCGTCTCCGCGGCGACGTCGACCTGCCCGATCGCCAGGTACAGCGTCGCGAGCTGCGCGTTGTCGTAGAGCATCTTCTCGAAGTGCGGGATCCGCCACGCGCGCTCGGTCGCGTAGCGATGAAAGCCGCCGCCGAGCTGGTCGTGGATCCCGCCGGTCGCCATCGCGCCGAGCGTGCGCTCGACGATCGCGCGCGCGCGGGGATCGTCGGTGCGCCGGTGATACCGGAGCAGGAGCTCGAGATCCGGAGCCCGCGGGAACTTGATGCCGCGCCCGAAGCCGCCGTGCTCGGGATCGAACGCGCTGGCGAGCGCGCGGACCCAACGCTCGATCGCCTCGGGGCCGGC